>DAISKM010000556.1:0-2813 GCA_036820945.1 Pseudolabrys sp. | reverse complement strand
TCGCCAAACCGGCGGATTCAAGAGGAGGGTCCCACTGATGGCAATGGTTCCTGGAAAAGCTCCGACACCACCGACCGTCACGCTTAAGCATCTCGCCGCCGCGCTTGCGGAAACGCACGAGATGTCGAAGAAGCAGGCGGAGACCGTGCTCGGCGATCTCGTTGGCAATATTGTAAAGCATTTGAAGAAGGGCGAACGCATCCGCATAGGCGGTCTCGGCATTCTTCAGGTACGGAAGCGGGCCGCGCGCATTGGCCGCAATCCAGCAACCGGCGAGCAAATTCAGATTAAGGCGAGCAAGAAAGTCGCATTCCGCGCATCGAAAGAGTTGAAAGAATCAATCTAACGACTTTTCCTGACCCTCCGGGGATAACGGCAGGTGTGGAGCAAAAGCTCTCCGCCTGCCGTTTCGTTTTCAGGCTTCTCATTGCCTCGCCGGCACCGGAAAGCTGCGAATCTCGGAAGCGACGCCAGGATACCTGGCCGCCAGCACATCGGGGTTACCGAGTTCGACATCCGCAGGCTCGACGCCGGGCCATTCTGTGGAGGCGCCGAGAAACCAACGCCGCTCCCCAGTCACGCGCGCGGTGTGGAATGTGTTCCCGGGAATATACAGCTGTACCCGATGGCCCTTGCGCAGATCAGGGCCAACGATGTGACGTTCGGCAGATCCGTCTTCCAGCAGCATCAGAACTTCGATCGGATCGCCAAGATAATAATGATACAGCTGATCGTTGCGGATCCGGTGAAGCTTTACTGGCTCTTCAGGCGTCAGCATGAAGTAAAGCGCCGATCCAGCCGGCCTTCCGTCTGCAAACGGCGCCTGCATGCCTCCAGCCGCGATTTTAAGCTTGCTCACGAAGGTGACGCGGACATAACCGCAGGTCGCGTTCGGCGAGAGATCAAGGAGTTTGCGCACATCCTCAAATGTCATGTGATTGATGACCTTCGTCAGGTTGCGGGACTTGTAGCCCACCGCTTTTGCACATGTCGTCGAAAAAGAGGACGAGCTTGAAGAGTCAACCGACGAATTAGCGATGTCCTCAAAGGGACATATCAGATCGATCATCTGCCTGGGCAATCGCCCCTTCGAGCTCTCCGCTGTTGACCCGGACAACGTGTCTTCGCGGTCTCCAATGATGTTCGAACGTTTTCGTTGTCGATTTACCAAGCTGACCGGCTGATACCAAAGATTTCCACACTAGCCCTCGAGGCCCAGCTGAATAGCAATTGGACCTTAACTCAGGCCACGTTTTTTGCGGTAGAGTTCCTGCAGAAGTGTCTTAGCGAATTGCGGAGCCAGATCATTAGGGCCCAGCTGAGTTTCAGTATTGGTGCCGTCAGGAAGAGTGACGTGAATGACCCCTGCGGCAACTCGGTAGCTGCCGCGAATTTCGCGGCCGTCTTCGTCGGTGCTGCTGATATCGATTTCTCCGGGTACAGCCATTTTGGCCTCCGCGACAGAAAATTGTTTGATAGCCGATCCACGAAGTCGAGTTGGACCGAGGTCCAATGCCGAGCTGTGATGTCCACTTAGGTGTGCGGCCTAAACGCCAAGCGATGCTCAGGGGCCATGTTTGCGGCTGGGACTTTCCGTTGTGACGTGTGGGCAGTCCAGCTCAAGCATAAGCGTCATACGGATACCCGGCATAGACCAGATTGGCACCGCTCGCGCTCAGCGGAGAGTCCATTTTTTCGGCTGTTTTATCGGCCGCTCGGCGTGGCCGACTGATCCGAATCTGATGTTTCAGGTTGGAGCGGATAATCGACATGGGTTATCTCCAAGCCTAAACCCCCTGTCCAAAAATTTAGAACCGGCACCGACCTCCGAGTGTGACAAAGTTCTGAGCTTGCGATTTATCTCGCGTGGGCGTTGCGACCCCCGGCTTTGCAAACTCACCACGAGCCACGCCAATGGCAAGGGAGGCATAAAATTAACTATCGAGTGCGATGCTACCGCGTACTCGCCAGCGACTCATACAGAGTCGATTCGGGCCGACCGCGAGGGAAGAAGATGCCGCTATTCCCCTATTTGCCGCTGATCGTATGGATGGGCATGATTCAAGTCGCGCTTGGCGCTACGGGTGACATAACCGATGCCAGCGAACTGACGAGGAACCGCGGGAGCATCATTCCCTTTCCTACGCCACTCTCCACATCCCCACTCTCGGCACCATCGAGCGCCGCCTAATCAACCGCGCTGGCGGCGGCGCTGCCGCAGATCGCGCAGGAAGAATTATTTTGAGTTATCAGCACCAAACACTGTCTTTCTGCCGATCGCTGCATCATTGATAGGGCATGAGCCGACGCCCTGCCGCCATCACGCGCAAGGCGAAAATCGTAATCCAATCAGACACTAAATTTTGCGGTGGTGGGCGGTGACGGACTCGAACCGCCGACATCCTGCGTGTAAAGCAGGCGCTCTACCAGCTGAGCTAACCGCCCTGCGCAAGCAAATAGCGCCGGATGACGCCGTCACGCAATAGCTCATCAGGGCCCAGCGCCAGACCCTTTGGTATTCGGGCGTCCAGACAAAAACGGCGCCTTGCGGCGCCGTTTCAATTTTTGCTCGACAAGCGCTAGTGCGCTGTCAGGCCTGAACCTTCCTCATCGACACCTGCGGCCGCGTCGGCCGCAAGCTTGGCGCTCGCCTCATCCCATTCGATGGGCTCGGGCTTGCGGACGAGGGCGCGCTCAAGCACTTCGTCCATGCGAGTGACTGGAACGATCTCGAGCCCCTTCTTGATTGCGTCGGAGATTTCGACCAGATCCTTGGCCTGCTCGTACTTCTGCAAGGCGAGGTAGATCAGCAG
>DAISKM010000555.1:0-2813 GCA_036820945.1 Pseudolabrys sp. | reverse complement strand
CGCGCGCGACAAGTTCGAAGTGCGGTTGGGCTCGCTTGGCCGGACCTACGACGTGCTAAGCGCCAAGAAATGGGAGGGCGCGGATATAAAAGAGGTCATTGACGCCACGCTGGAGCCGTTTGCGAGCGCGGATCCCGACCGCATTCGCGTGAGTGGTCCGCCTGTTCAGATGTCGGCGCGCTCGGTGGTGATGCTGTCGATGGTTCTCCACGAGCTCGCGACCAATGCCTCGAAGTATGGAGCGCTTTCTAGGCCGAACGGCAGGGTGACCGTGGACTGGTTGACCAAGCCCCTCGACAGGGTGGAGCTGTATTGGCGGGAGTCTGGTGGGCCTAGCGTCGAAAAGCCTCAGCGTTCCGGCTTCGGATCGACGCTGATCGAGAAAGGATTCCCGGTTCAGATCGGCGGAAGCGCGCTCCTGCAATTTGATGCGAACGGGCTGCGGTGCACGCTGGAGTTTCCCCCTCGCTGAGCAAGATTGCCGCGCGTGTCAGACGTGGGAATTACATAACCGCCCCGATCTGCCAGGGCACGAATTCGAGTTCGCCATAGCCGAGGTCTTCGGATTTCGTGTGCCGACCGGAAGCGACCTCGAGCATCCTGTCAAATATTTCCTGACCCTTCGCCGCGATCGAGATGCCGTCCAGCACATCGCCGCAGTTGATATCCATGTCGTCGGTCATGCGGCGATACATCTCGGTATTGGTGGCGAGCTTGATCGAGGGCGTCGGCTTACAGCCGAACGCGGAGCCGCGTCCGGTGGTGAAGCACATGACATTGCAGCCGCCGGCAACCTGCCCGGTCGCTGCGACCGGGTCGTATCCGGGCGTATCCATGAACACGAAGCCTTTTTCCTTGACCGGTTCGGCATATTCATAGACCGCGCGCAACGTCGTCGTGCCGCCCTTGGCTGCGGCTCCCAATGATTTCTCCAGGATGGTGGTGAGCCCACCGGCCTTGTTGCCCGGCGCAGGGTTGTTGTTCATCTCGCCGCCGTTGCGTTTCGTGTAGTCCTCCCACCAGCGGATCCGCTCGACCAGTTTTTCGCCGACGGCGCGATTGACGGAGCGCCGTGTGAGCAGATGCTCAGCCCCGTAGATTTCCGGCGTTTCCGAAAGCACGGCCGTGCCGCCATTTTTGACCAGGAGGTCGACCGCAGCACCTAGGGCGGGATTTGCCGTAATTCCGGAATAGCCGTCGGAGCCGCCGCATTGCAGCGCCAGCACAATCTCGGAAGCCGGGCGCGTTTTCCGCCTGGCGCGCGCGGCAACCGGCAACATTTCCTTGATGCGCTGGACGCCCTGGTCGACGGTTTTCTTCGTTCCGCCGGTCGCCTGAATGGTCATGGCCTGGAAGTGGTCGCCCTCAACCATTCCATACTCTTCTTTCATGCGATCGATTTGAAATACCTCGCAGCCAAGTCCCACCATCAATGCAGCACCGAGATTCGGATGGGTCGCGTAGCCCCATTGCGTGCGCCGCAACAGGTCCCAGCCCTCGCCATAAGCCGCCATGCCACAGCCGCTGCCATGAACGAACGCGACCGCGCCGTCGATTTCCGGATGATCGTTGAGAATGCCTGATCGATTGACTTCTTCGGCAATGAATTTGGCGACCGAAGCCGAGCAATTCACCGAGGTGAGAATGCCGATATAGTTGCGTGTGCCGGTTTTTCCGTTGGGCCGCGGATAGCCTTCGAATGTCGCGCGCAGCTCCGGCGGCAGGATCTCGTCGTTTCTTGCGGCTTCGGCGAATCTGTAGTCGCGGGCGAAATCACGCAGGGCGACATTTTGCTCGTGCACCCAATCGCCGGGCGAGATCGGCTTGGACGCAAATCCGATCGTTTGTCCGTATTTCCGTACGGGCTCGCCTTCGCGGATGCCTGCCAACGCCATTTTGTGGCCGCGCGGCACGCGTTCGCGCGCGGTCACGCCCGCGGCTACGGCTCCGGGGGCAATCTGATCGACGGCGACAACGACATTGTCATCGGGCGATAGCCGGATTGTTCGTGGCGTGCTCATAAGGAAACCTGACTGGAGACTGTTGCGCGAAGCCGAACGCATAGTAACATCGTCCGCAACAGGCGAAGCTCAAAATTTGCCGACAAATCGGGGAGGAATGTATGCCGAACTGGCAGCGTCTTTTGGCCCACGGCCTCGCGCTTGCAGCCGCAATTTTCATCGCAGCCGGACCTGCCGGCGCCCAGACCAAGCTCAAATGGGCGCATGTCTATGAGGTAGCGGAGCCCTATCACACGGAGGCGCTGTGGGCGGCCGACGAGATCAAGAAACGGACCAATGGCCGCTATGAGATCGGCGTGTTCCCCGCCTCGCAACTCGGCAACGAGAACCAGATCAACGAAGGGCTCGGTCTTGGCACGGTCGACATGATCTATACCGGCGCTTCGTTTGCCGGCTCGATTCACAAGCCGCTTGCGATCACCGGCGCGCCATTCATTCTGCGCGACTTCGACCACTGGAAGGCCTACCGCGACAGCAAGCTATTCCGCGATATTGCAAAAGGCTACGAGGACAAGACCAGGCACAAGGTGGTCGCCATCCTCTATTACGGCCAGCGCATGGTCACCGCCAACAGGGAAATCAAGAAGCCCGAGGACATGAAGGGCATGAAGCTGCGCGTTCCGCCGGCGCCGCTCTTTCTGATGTTCACCAAGTCTGTCGGCGCTAACGCGACGCCGATCGCCTTTGCGGAGGTCTACTTGGCCCTGCAGCAGGGCACCGTCGACGGCCAGGAAAATCCCCTGCCGACAATCATGGCCAAGAAGTTCTACGAAGTGCAGTCGCACATCATGC
>DAISKM010000554.1:865-2815 GCA_036820945.1 Pseudolabrys sp. | reverse complement strand
CTGACGGTCGCCAGCACGCTCGCAGCCTGTTCGCCACCCATCACCGAGATGCGAGCATTGGGCCATGTGAACAGAAAGCGCGGCCCGTATGCCCGGCCACACATGCCATAGTTGCCGGCACCATAAGAGCCCCCGATGATCAGCGTGATCTTCGGCACCTGCGCGCAGGCCACGGCGGTCACCATCTTCGCGCCATCCTTGGCGATGCCGCCGGCCTCGTAATCGCGACCGACCATGAAGCCGACGATATTCTGCATGAAGAGCAATGGAATGCGGCGCTGGCAGCAAAGCTCGATGAAGTGCGCTGCCTTCAGCGCGCTCTCTGAAAACAGAATGCCATTGTTGCCGAGAATGCCGACAGGAATCCCATGAATATGGGCAAAGCCTGCAACCAGCGTCGTCCCGTATAGTGCTTTGAACTCGTCGAACTCCGATGCGTCCACGATGCGCGCGATGACCTCCCGCACGTCGTATTGTTTCTTCAGGTCGACGGGCACAATTCCATCGAGCTCCGCCGCATCGAGCGCCGGATCGCGCGACTTGATCAGGGTAATGTCGACTTTCTTTCTTGTATTCAAATTTGCAACGATGCGGCGCGCGATGCTCAACGCATGATGATCGTCTTGCGCGTAGTGGTCTGCCACTCCCGATTTGCGCGCATGGACATCGGCACCACCCAGCTCTTCGGCGCTGACCACCTCGCCGGTTGCGGCCTTCACCAGCGGGGGGCCGCCGAGAAAGATAGTGCCCTGGTTCTGCACGATAACCGTTTCGTCCGACATCGCCGGCACGTAGGCACCCCCTGCCGTGCACGAGCCCATCACGACTGCGATTTGAGGGATGCCCAAGGAAGAAAGGGTGGCCTGGTTGTAGAAGATGCGGCCGAAATGCTCGCGGTCAGGGAAAACCTCCGTCTGGTGTGGCAAGTTGGCGCCGCCGCTATCGACCAGGTAGATGCAGGGCAATCTATTCTCCCGCGCAATCTCTTGCGCGCGCAGATGCTTTTTTACCGTCATCGGAAAGTAGGTGCCGCCCTTGATGGTGGAATCATTGCAGACCACCACACATTCCCGGTCCTCGATACGACCAATCCCGGTGATTAAGCCGGCGGCGTGAATGTCGTCGTCATACATGCCGTTGGCCGCAAGAGGCGAGAGCTCGAGAAAGGGCGAAGCGGGATCAATTAGGTTCATCACGCGGTCGCGAGGCAATAGTTTCCCGCGCCCAACATGTCGTTCGCGCGCCTTTTCCGAGCCGCCCAAGGCCGCATCGGCCCGTCGCTTTTTCAATTCAGCCACTAATGCGCGCATGCGCTCCGCGTTCGTGCGGAAATCGGCGGCATTTTTGTCGATCGATGTCGAGAGAATCCGCAATGCGCCCTCCCCTGACAGGAAAGTGCCTTGATGGAACCCGGAACGCAATGGCGCGTCATTGCGATTCCGTAATCTTCGGAACCGGTCAATGCCGCGAACGTTTCGTTCCGACGAGGGCTCGAGCACTCGGGAATTCGGGGGCATCCAGAGGAGGCATAAGTGAGGAAAGCCAAACTATTGTCGACCGTTGCGGCCGCGTTGCTGTTAACCGCGGGCGCTGCTTCGGCGCAGATGACTAAAGAGACGCCTGAGCGCGCCCCTGCAGCGCAGCAGAATGCGCCGGCCGAGAAGGTGGCGCCGTCGTTGAAGGATCAACAGAAATCGCCCCAGACAACTGGGCAGGCGACGCCAGACTCAAAGTCAACCACTGGGCAGGCGCCCAAGTCCGATGCTGACCAGAAGGCGCAGGCTCCCGCACGGTCCATGGACAAGGACAGCAAGCCAGGCGCCGCAACCGGAAAGTCTGACACAAATGGCGCGTCCAAGACCGAGCAAAAGGCCCAAACCCCGAGTGGCACGGAGCAAAATCGCACCACCACCGGCCAGGGTGCGGCTGGGTCAGCCAAGCTGACGACCG
>DAISKM010000554.1:0-855 GCA_036820945.1 Pseudolabrys sp. | reverse complement strand
AAAGATCAGTTCGGTCATCAAATCGCAAAAGGTGGAATCGGTCAGGTTGAACGTATCGGTCAGCGTCGGAACCCGCATTCCGGCCGACGTGCGCCTGCATTCGCTCCCGCAGGAAGTGATCGTCATCTATCCGGAATGGCGTGGATATGATTACATCCTGGTGGGTGATCAGATCGTAATCGTTAATCCGCGCACGCACGAGATTGTCGCTATCATTGAGGCGTAATCTCTCAGTAGCGATAACCGTGTGCCGGCGGCCGGGAGTAATCCCGGCCGCCGCCATTTTCTCACCGCATTTTAAAAATTTTTTCCAAAACCGTTGCCGGTTCTGGGAACACGGTCCTGCTCCTTCCGTTGTTCCGATTGCCGCAAGCCGGCGCCATCCAACAAGGAGCCAGACGATGAAGACGTTGACCACCCTCACCGCCGTCGCCGCAATCATCGCGGGCATTTCTGTCGCTCAAGCGCAAGGCACCATGGGTTCGCCATCGGGGAGCATGCAAAAAGCCCAAACAGTTGGAAATTCCGCGTTCTGCATCAACATGTCAGGAGGCGGTGGACTGAATTGCAAATATGCGAGCATGGCTGCCTGCGAAAAGGATGCGAAGCCACAAAACCTGAGTTGTTCGCCAAATCCGAACAAGAGCACGACCGGCTCCAAGCAATAATCACGCGGGGAAACGAAGCGAAAAAGCCCATGCCGGAAAACCGGCATGGGCTTCATGCTGACAAGCTTGGCGGGTGCGCCGGGCCTTTCACTGGGGTGCGTGCTTCACCTTCCCGTTGCCCAACACTAGGCTGGTGTTCGCTGACACGGGAGGTAGCGATGGAAGCTCGGGTGCACGACTACCGGGA
>DAISKM010000553.1:0-2842 GCA_036820945.1 Pseudolabrys sp. | reverse complement strand
GGCCGAGATCGTGCGTCGACATCACAATCTTGACGCCGCGCGCGCCTACGACCTGCACGATGTCTTCGATCGCTTTGGTGGCGTACGGGTCGAGACTGGCTGTCGGCTCATCGAGAAACAGCACGGCCGGATCGCGCGCGAGCGCGCGCGCCAGCGCCAGGCGCTGCTGCTCGCCGCCCGAGAGACGCCTTGCCGGGCGGCTGGCAAGTGCGTCGAGCCCGACCATGGTCAGCAATTCCGCGGCGCGCTTGTGCCGCTGGACGCGTGGCACGGCCGCCGCGCCGAGCGCATAACGCACGTTTGCGCACGCCGAGCGGCGCAGCATGGCTGGACGCTGGAACGTGATAGCGCGCCGCTCTGGTGACGCATTCTCGCGGCCGCCCCAGCTGATGCTTCCACCGGAGAGCGGAATAAGGCCCATGGCGACGCGCAAAAGAGTCGTCTTTCCGCTGCCGTTCGGCCCGATGAGAATCGTAGGCGGCCCCGGCGCAATCGTCAGCGTGATCGAATCCAATATCGTGATGTCCCGCCGCATGACGGACGCGTTTGAAAAAACCAGAGGAAGGTCGGAGGCGGGTGCGCGCATGTTCATCCTGCGTAGCGTTCGCCGGCGCGGCGCATGCCCCAGGCCAGCGCGTTGATCAGAACCACGATCGACATCAGCACCACGCCAAGCCCGATGGCCAGCGGCAGGTCTCCCTTAGACGTTTCCAGGGCGATCGCGGTTGTCATGGTGCGCGTGAATCCTTCGATGTTCCCGCCGACAATGATGATGGCCCCGACTTCCGCCGCTGCGCGGCCAAAGCCCGCGAGCAATACGGTCACCAGGCTGAAGCGCGCATCCCAGATCAGCGTCGTCACGCGCCGCAACGCTCCGACATTCATCGCCGCAAGTTCGTCGCGATATTCGACCCACAGGTCTTCGATGATTTGCCGCGTGAGCGCCGCAATGATCGGCGTAACGAGAACTATTTGCGCGATCACCATCGCCTGAGGCGTGAACAGCAGGCCCCACGATCCAAGCGGCCCCGAGCGCGAGAGCAACAGAAATATCGCCAGGCCGACGACAACGGGGGGCAGACCCATCAGCGCGTTGAGAATGACAATTGTCGCTTCGCGGCCGCGAAAACGCGTGAGCGCCAAAAACGCGCCAGCCGGCACTCCGATAGCCGCGGCAAGCAATACCGCGCTGAGGCTGACAAGAAGCGACAAGCGCACAATCGCCCATAAGGCGGGATCGGCGGTCAACACCAGTTGAAGAGCAGATTCCTCGCCAGTCATCGAAACTCTTGCGATTTTTGCCTATCTGCGCATTTGTGCATTCAGTTCCGTTACCGTCAATGTTTGAAAAAAACACATAAATATGCTTATCAAAACATGCAATTGGAGTCCGGGTGTTGCGCAGGCGCCCGGTTGCGCGCTGACCAACCGCAGATATATTGCGCGTCGCTTGCGGATCCGACCGTCTGCCTGCGACGCCGAAGAAGGCCTAAGAATAAGAACGGGTGGCTGAAGGTGCGGCCCCCCTAAAGGCTGTGTCTTTGATAGCCGATCAAGAAAGGTGCTTGAGGCAGGCGTCGCGAGTGTCCATGACAAAGAGACGCAGCATTTAGGAATGCCCGATCAGGAGGGGTGGCCGAGTGGCTGAAGGCGCACGCTTGGAAAGCGTGTTTACGGGAAACCGTAACGTGGGTTCGAATCCCACTCCCTCCGCCAGGCCTTAAGATTTTGGCTTGGCTCCTAATTTGCTCTTAGCTGAAGCAGGAATTGGCCCGATCTTGTCGGGCTTTTTCGTGCCTATGTTGATGCCCGGTATCGATTAGAGACGACTTTGTCAGTTTTTCGGCGTCGCAAATACCCTGTTGTCTCGAAGCTGAGCCTTGGTGGTACGGGCGTCTCCGGGGAAATCACCTAGTTCCTGCTGGGATAGATGGACGCAAAAAAGAGAATAAAGCGCCCGTGCCGCAAATTGGAGCGAGGTGATTCTTCACTCAGGGCGATTAGCCGTCCGCTATTTAGCGGACATTCCGCCTGCGCAAGGAGGAGCGAACGGTCGTTTATCGCACACTCGCCAGTCAATGCGTTAGCACGATGAAATCCGTATCTCTGCCGGTCTCATGGCTAATGCCGTGGTCGGATATGATTAACGACGACCCGGGCGTCAGTAATTCAGAGATTCGATCAACCACATCTTGCGCTATTTCGATGCGCTCCAAGGCGACGTTTGCTTTGTCCGGCATGGGCGATCCCTTGTGCAACCTTGGCGGAGTCCCTTGATTGAAAGAAGACTTCTCGGGGATCGACACGACGGTCCACCGAATTGCTGCGCCCTCGTTCTGAAATTCCATTGCACTAAAAACGTGTGTTCCCATCGGCTCCGCTGGATTTCGGATCTTAATCGGGACATCAAAGAGGGGCGTGAAGCCCCTTCGCACGAACAGCTTATTCAACTGGCGGCTCACAAAAACAGAGATTGGCAGCACCTTTTGAGCCCTGACTCCCGCGGAAGCCGGGTCTGACCTTTTGGTGCCGTCAGTGTTAGGCATTAGCGTGGCATGCGTTGTCGTGCCTGTAACACTGTCATTACTGGCGAGGGTTGTAGTGTCAGCTTCCGGCGAAGCGGCCGCAACTTTTGGCTTCGGCACAAAAAGTTTCGGGTTGGTTATCTCGACAGGCCGAACATCCTCGTGCGCGATGATCACGCGCGTGCCCCGCTTTGTGAGATGCCAGAGTCGAATGGCAAAATCATTGGTCAAGCGGATGCAGCCATGTGAGGCCGGATAGCCAGGCAAGTCACCGGCATGCAGCGCTATACCCGACCAGGTGATGCGCTGCATGTAAG
>DAISKM010000552.1:0-2859 GCA_036820945.1 Pseudolabrys sp. | reverse complement strand
CAAATCACAGGAGACGGAGCCGCCTGCGACGTCGAAGCGCTAAAGCGAGCGGCATTGCAGAGCCCGACGCTGCACTCTCTGCTGATCCGCCATGAACAAGTCGTCTACGCGCAGGCGCAGCAAAGTGCTGCGTGCAACGCCACGCACACTATCGAGGAGCGTCTTGCCCGCTGGCTTCTCAGGGCCCGTGACCTCGCTCGTAGCGATACGCTTCCCTTCACGCAGGAGTTTTTGGCCGAGATGCTGGGCGTACGCCGCACCAGCGTTTCCATGGTCGCGCATACGCTTCAGCAAGCCGGGCTTTTGAAGTATGCGCGGGGGCGCATCCAGATCGTCGATCTAGAAGGAATGCAGGAAAACGCTTGCGAGTGTTATGAGACAGTCTCTAGGCACTACGACCTGCTGTTAGGTGTCCGAAATAATAAATAGTCGAATGTTGCGTGCTGGCATGTCCGCTATTGGCCCAAAGCGGACATGAGGTACTGCGCTGCACATGTCTGCTTTCGGGGGTAAAGCAGACATGCCCTTTTGCACTGCATATGTCCGCTTTTGACCCAAAGCGGACATGCCTTCTATCAAACGATCTGCTCCGAACTCACGCGGAACCCCATTTCCCGTGTCGGCGTGACTGAGTAATACGTTGTGATTACCATGGGGCCACATGAGGCGGCGCAAATTCATTGAGTTGGTAGCGGGCTTGGTCGTTTGGCCACTTGCCGCGCGTGCGCAACAGGCTGATCGAATGCGCCGCATTGGCGTGCTCGTGGGCCTGCGCGAGCACGACGCCAATATGGTTGCGCGGCTAACGGCGCTACGACAGGGATTGGCAAAGCGTGGGTGGTCGGAGGATCGCAATATTCGCATCGACTATCGTTACGCCCCGGGCGGTATCCATGCGCAGGCGTTGGCGAAAGAGCTCATTGCGTTGGAACCGGAAGTAATTCTGGCGCACACAACGACCGTTGCGGCAGCGCTGCAGAAGGAGACCAGCACGATTCCGATCGTCTTTGTCAGCCTCGCTGACCCGATCGGCTCGGGTTTCATCGTCAGTCTAGCCCGACCCGGCGGCAATATGACGGGCCTCACAACTTTCGAAGCAAGCATTGCTGGCAAATGGGTTTCAATGCTGAAGGAAGTGAACCCCAGCATGAAACGTGCTGCCTTCCTAGCCAATCCCGAAATCAAAACGTACGATTTCTATTTGCGTGCGGTGCAGGCTCCGGCCGCAGCGCTCGCCATTGAGATTATCCCGCGTCCCGTCAAGAATGCGGCGGAAATCACGAACGTAATCGAGGACCTCGCACACGTGTCGGACAGCGGACTGATCGTGGCGCCCGATGCTTTCATCGTTGTCCACGGCGATCTCATCATCGCGCTTGCGGCGCGGCATCGTTTGCCCGCCGTCTATGCGTTCGGCTACCTTGTCGCGGAAGGCGGACTCATGTCCTACGGGACTGACCGCGTCGATGAGATGCGACAAGCGGCGTCCTACATCGACCGTATCCTGCGCGGCGACAAGCCGGCCGATCTTCCAGTACAAGCGCCGACTAAGTTCGAAACCGTTGTCAATCTCAAAACAGCGAAGGCGCTCGGCGTAACGCTTCCGCCCGGCCTGCTTTTGGCCGCCGACGAGGTGATCGAATAATCTTGCGGATGTCCGCTTTTGACCCAAAGCGGACATGCATGTCGCTTGCTCACAAACGATCTCGGTTGCGCCAACTTGTCGCGGTTCGCTATCCACGCAAAGAGGTACGGGCTTCTGATCGATGCCCGCTTCTCTCATTTTGGTGGAATAGAATAATTGGCGTGTCTGACTTATCATTAGCTCAATTTCCGAGCGACGCCACGCCTGAGACGCGCTTGTGGAATGAGGCGTCAAATGGAAACGCCGAGTGTAGAGCGTCGGCTTGCTGCAATTCTAGCGGCGGATGTGGTCGGCTATAGCCGACTGATGGAAGCTGATGAGGATGGGACTATCGCGCGGCTGAAGACAGTTCGGGTAGAGCTCATCGACCCAGCACTCGCCAAATGTAAGGGTCGCATCATCAAGACCACGGGTGACGGAATGTTGGTAGAATTCCAAAGCGTCACCGAGGCGCTGCGCTGCGCCGTGGATTTCCAAGAGCGCATGGCGCGACGCAATCGCGATATGCCCGCATCGCGCACCCTTCTTTATCGTATCGGCATCAATCTGGGCGATGTGATCGTGGAGGGAGACGATATCCTCGGTGACGGCGTCAATGTGGCGGCCCGACTTGAGTCCATAGCGCAGCCAGGCGGAATCTGCATCTCTGCGGCGGTGCGTGATCAGGTCGGGGACCGGCTGGAAGTCGGATACGAGGATCTCGGCGATCAGCACGTCAAGAATATCAACCGTCCAATTCGGGTTTTTAAAGTTGTTCTAACCGGCCGACCTTCAGGCAGAAGCAATACAGTCTCCGTCGAGCGGGCAGCGCCTGAGGCGAGTGCTCGGATGCCGTCGATCGCAGTTCTACCGTTTATCAACATGAGCGGTGATAGAGAACAGGAGTTTTTTTCCGACGGGCTAACCGAGGACATCATCACCGAACTGTCGCGTTTCCACGAAGTACTTGTAATCTCCCGCAACGCTGTTTTCGTTCACAAGGGAAAGGCGGTAAAGGCGAAGGAAATTGCGCGTGAGTTCGGCGTCGACTACGTCGTGGAAGGAAGTGTGCGCAAGACAGCGGATCGCGTCAGGGTCACTGTCCAGCTCGTCGACGGAGAGACAGAAACACATGTCTGGGCCGAACGTTACGATCGAAAACTTGAGGACATTTTTGACATCCAGGATGAGGTGACGGCGGCCATCGTCGCGACATTGTTTGGCCGTGTGGAGGC
>DAISKM010000551.1:1143-2868 GCA_036820945.1 Pseudolabrys sp. | reverse complement strand
GTCCGCTTTCGGGGGTACAGCGGATTGGACACGACTTCCCTTCCACAACCTCAATAAAATCAGGCACTTTTTGAAAAGTATCTTCCCAGCAACCCGCGCTGGGAAGACTATGGGAAGATCCGTGAGGGGTTAGATCCGGTTGCCTGCTAGAGCGGCCTACAGCCGGACCCGCCCGCGTATGCAGCCCCAAGGCCGGGGCCCATGGCGGCGCTACTGTTCCCTGATCTGGAGCTTAGGCCGCCGGTTGATGCACCAGGCCGGCCATCGCTAGCTTCACCACATCGGCAACGTCGCTGTCGGTGAATCGCCCGCGCATTCTCAGCATGGCGCCGGCGCGTTGCAGGAAAATATCCCGCCGTTTCATCGGTATCGTGCGAGCGCGTCCGTGATGATCTTGAGTTGATTGTCGGTGAGAGAAACCATGCGCGCCATGATGCCGCAGGCTGACGGTTCAAGCAAAGCCATTGAGGTATGTCAAAGGGCGGATTGAACAACTCCGATATACGGACCTTCGCAATGTATATTCGATGGCAATCGCGAAAACTCGACAAGAATACACGCTGGCGCAAGCGCGGTGACGTACATTGGCGTGAAATTCTCATCGAGAATGTGCGCGTCGATGGCAAACCTATACAACAGCACATCGCCTATCTTGGCGGCATCACTAAAAGAAACATTGCACACGAAAAGCCCGCGCATCGCATCTACTTTTGGAACGGTGTGGAGCAGAAACTTGCCGTTCTCAATTTTTCGGCAAAAGAACGCACCACCATTATGCAGCTGATTACCGAAAGAGTGCCGCGCGTGAGCAGCAGGCAATACCAACAACATGCCCGGGTATCAGCAAAGCCAACGGTAAGCATCGGGGGCAAGCCGCCTGATCGGTGCGAAATAATCTTGTGAGCAGCCCAGGCCGGCCGTAGCGTTTGAAGTTCCCGCTAGGCTAAATGCGGCAATGGCTCAGCCCATCGCCATCCGACGCGCCAGCATCTACCGCCAACGCGCGCAACAGCTTGCCGAGGCCGTCACACGCGAACCGCGTAAGATAGAGCGCCGGCACCTGCTCGGTCTCGCGGCGATGTACCAGCGCATTGCCGATGATCTGGCGTCCGAAAAGCCGGATGAAATTCAGTCGGTCGAGGCGGATCACGCAAGCCTATGCCCAAACTTTTGAGCCATTCCGATTACTGGTGCCTGCAAGCGCAGGAAGCGCGCCTGGCGGCGCAACGGCTTGAGGACCCCGAGGCCAGGGCAGATCTGCTCGCTAGGGCGAATGAATATGACCGGCTCGCCGCCTGCAACAGAGAGTGGGAAACCAGGCTGCCCACTAACGCCGCGCCTGAATAATTCCCCTTCCAACCATCCGGTCGGCAGGCGGCCGATAGCCCGGACCGAGGGTGGCTCGGCGATCCACCGCCTTCGCGGTCGGCGTTGGCGCTAGCAAAGCGGCGCTGATCGATCACGTTGCGGCCTTCGGTCGTTTGCGCAATTGATGTGATTTCGTGGCGAAGCGGTCAGGCCACCGGCATCAGCAGGCTGCTCACCGGCGAACACTTCCAATGCCTTTCTTTGCGACACAGGGGTCATTCGGGCAAATACATCGGCGTCGTAGGTCAAAGGCTGCAAGCTCCACCAAATGCCTTTTTCCGCCAGCAATTTTGCGGTGGGCTCGTCGATGAGCTGACCGTGTTCGATGCATTTGACGCCGGCTGCAATGGCTTGCCG
>DAISKM010000551.1:0-1133 GCA_036820945.1 Pseudolabrys sp. | reverse complement strand
GTGTACGCGTGTATCGCGACATAGGTGCCCCAGTTTTCGGCTGCCTCAACCGCGGCATGGATCTCCGCTTCGGTGAACTGGGTCGACTCGATTGGATTGTATTGTGAGCTGACGCCTCCGCCTCCCATGAGCTTGATCTGGCTTGCGCCCTGTCGCAATTGCTCGCGCGCGCGCAGGCGTACCTCGTCCGGACTATCGGCAATGGCTGCGGCGCCCTGCATCTCAGACTGGCTTAGCGGTCCTGGACTGCGCGGCAATTCGAACGGGAAACGAAAGTCTCCATGGCCGGATGTCTGCGAGATCATTGCGCCTGAGGGGTAGATGCGCGGGCCCTTGATGGCGCCTTCGTCGATCGCACGCTTGAGTCCAAACACCGGACCACCCAGGTCGCGCACCGTTGTGAAACCGCGCATCAAGGTCGCTTCAGCCTGCCGCGTGGCCAATATATGGAGGTACGCGGGATTGGCAGTCGTGAGCAGCGGCATGGCCGTCGCCGCCATAAACGAATGCCAGTGCGCGTCAATCAGGCCCGGCATCAACACCCGACCGCCCGCTGCGATAACGCGGACGTCGGCGTTAGCGTCAACGGCAATCGGAGTTACCGATATGCGTTCGATAATGTTTCCTCTGACGAGAACATTGGAGGGGGCCGACAAAGCGGCGCTCTTGCCATCGAAGATGCGGACGTTTTGAAAGAGCGTTGCGCCCTTGCTACCCGAGGCGACCTGAGATTCTGAGCCCGGCGCTGCGAGGATATAATCTTGCGCCAGGCTTGCCCGGCAAAGCCCGAGTAAGAGCGCCAAGACCAGCGCCGGACACACTGCAGATTTCAACGTGGAAACCATCATCAACTCCTCGCTGCCGCGGGGCGCGTTGTTTCAATACTGCCCCAGTAAGTGGACAGCATCTTACAGACTCGAGTTTGCGATGAAAGCAGCGGCAATGCCCGCTTTGCGGTAGCGAACGCTCGGCGGCGCGCTGGCATGGATAACATGGCGCGCCCATCTTGTTCCTCGCTGAATGACCATTCATCGAACGGCTGGTCTCGTTTTTGAGTTAATCAGTCGTTCGAGCGGCCTCGATGAAGAGCGAATCAACCAATAGGGAGACATATATGTTGCGCACAGTATTCG
>DAISKM010000550.1:0-2889 GCA_036820945.1 Pseudolabrys sp. | reverse complement strand
CTACCGCGCCTTCTCCGCGAAGTTCGATGAAATTGTCGCCGCCGAAGACCTCTGCGAGCCAGAAGAGCTGGATCGCCTTCGGGGCTATCTCGACAAGCAGCTCTCTCACCTGCAGGGCGTCGTGGCGCGCCTTGCCAATCGGCTGCAGCGCCGCCTGATGGCACAGCAGAACCGGTCCTGGGAATTCGATCTCGAAGAAGGTCAGCTCGATCCGGCGCGCCTGTCGCGCGTCATTATCGATCCTTTGCATCCGCTTTCGTTCAAGGCCGAGAAAGACACGGAGTTTCGCGACACCGTGGTGACGCTTTTGTTGGACAACTCCGGCTCGATGCGGGGCAGGCCGATTACGGTTGCCGCGACCTGCGCCGATATTCTGGCGCGCACGCTCGAGCGATGCGGGGTCAAAGTTGAGATTCTCGGCTTCACCACGCGGGCATGGAAGGGCGGGCAGTCGCGCGAGCACTGGCTTACGGCGGGCAAGCCGGCGAATCCTGGCCGGCTGAACGACCTGCGCCATATCATTTACAAATCGGCGGACGCACCGTGGCGTCGCGCTCGGAAAAATCTTGGCCTGATGATGCGCGAGGGTCTGCTGAAGGAGAACATCGACGGTGAAGCGCTCGATTGGGCACACAAGCGACTGCTTGGGCGCTCCGAGCAGCGCAGGATTCTGATGATGATTTCTGACGGCGCGCCGGTTGACGATTCCACGCTTTCCGTCAATCCGGGAAATTACCTCGAGCGCCATCTGCGCTGGGTGATCGAGGAGATCGAGACGCGATCTCCGGTCGAACTGATTGCCATCGGCATCGGCCATGACGTGACGCGCTACTATCGCCGGGCGGTAACCATTGTCGATGCTGAAGAGCTTGGCGGTGCAATGACAGAAAAGCTTGCCGAACTGTTCGAGGAGCATGGCAGCGTTGACTGGTCGAGGCCGCGCGTCCGGAGACGCGTAGCTTGAGTGCTCCGCGTTTTCGCGCGCTCGTTGCGAGCCTGTTTTTTGTTGCGCTTGCCGTTCTCGGCTCTTTCGCTTTCGCCGATCCGCCTCACTACGCGGCAGGCATCTCGCGCATCGAAATCGATGCAACGCCGATAACTTCGTTCGACAATCGCGATGCCTCGCTGACGCGCTTTGGCGATCTGGAGTTCCGCGGCGGACTTGTGCTGGCGTCGAACAACCCCGCCTTCGGCGGGCTCTCGGGCATCTACCTCGAGGCGGACGGCAGTCATTTCATCGCGATTACCGATCGCGGCTCGTGGCTGCGCGGGCGGATTGTCTATCGCGACGGAAGACCGGCGGCCATAGCCGATGCCGAATTAGCGCCGATACTCGGACCGGATGGCAAACCGTTGGCCGCGCGGGGCTGGTATGACGCCGAATCGCTCGCCGAGCGGGACGGCATGCTTTACGTCGGCATTGAGCGGGTCGAACAGATCGTGCGCTTTGACTATCGTCGCGACGGCCTGCTGGCACGTGGCCAGCCGATCAAGGTGCCGCCCGATTTCAAAACCTTCACCTACAACAAAGGTCTCGAGTGTCTCGCCGCGCCACGGCAAGGTTTACTGGCCGGGGACCTGATTGCAATAACCGAGCGCAGTCTCGACCGCGCCGGCAACTTGCGGGGATTTGTACTTGGCAGCGACAAGGTCACCCGCTTCAGCGTCAAGCGTACCGGGGGTTTCGAAGTCAGTGACTGCGTGCTCCTTCCACCCGATCTTTTGGTGCTGGAGCGCCGCTATTCGCCTGTGCGCGGCGTTGCGATGCGCATCCGCCGGATGCCGCTGGCTACCCTCAGGGAAGGTGCCGTGATCGATGGCCATTCGATGATCGAGGCCGATCTCGGGCATCAGATCGATAATATGGAAGGAATTGCCGTGCACCGTACCGCCGGTGGTGAGACAATTCTCACGCTGGTATCGGATGACAATTTTTCCCTCATCCAGCGCAACCTGCTGCTTCAGTTTTCGATTGTGGGAGAGTAGGCCCGTCGCGCCGAGTTTGTCCGGCTGTCATGTCTTGGTGCTTGCCGCAAAGACGCCGATGCCCGGCACAGGGCCGGGCATGATCAATGAAATTCCCTTGATGGGGCGTCAGCCCCCGCTGGCGTCGCGCTTTTTCACGATTTGACGCTTGAGCTCAAGCACTCGAGGAGCCAATTCGTCGTCGTTTGCTTTCAGCAGGAATGCATCGAGCCCGCCGCGATGGTCGACGGTCTTCAAGGCATTGGCCGACACGCGCAGCCGGATCCTGCGCCCCAACGTATCGGAGATTAGCGTGACGTTGCGCAGGTTTGGCAGAAACCGTCGCTTGGTCTTTATATTGGAATGGCTCACCTTGTGGCCGACCAGCGGCTTTTTGCCGGTCAGCTCGCAACGCCGTGACATAGCTCTGTCCTCAAAAACACGGGCACCCGCAGGTGTCGGAAATCGGTCAAACGCCGGGTTTAAAGATGAGGCGGACGTATAGAGAGCGTGGTTAAGGGCGTCAAGCCGAGCGATCGAGTCGAATTTGACGGATTTTCTATGCCTTCACGATGCTTTCCCGGCTGCGAACACAGATTCGACTAAATCCGCGCCGACGAAGTGCCGTTCGGCGTCGACCTTGCGGCCGGCCTCCGGCTACACGCGCGCATCGCTTGCCGGGTTGGGTGATAGTATCGGCCCTGTAAGGCAATTGGCGCCGAGCGCGGAAGGAACAAGTCTTGCGTGACAAAGAGAGCAACCTGCTCCTGACGTCAGTGATGCTGGTCCTGGCGATCTCCGCGTCGCCGGTTCCTGCGTCTGCCCAGGCACGCCTCGAAGCGCGTTACTCAGCGACAGTTGCCGGCATTCCGATCGGGACTGGCAGCTGGGCCATCGATGTGAGTGACGCCCAGTACACTGCCA
>DAISKM010000549.1:0-2891 GCA_036820945.1 Pseudolabrys sp. | reverse complement strand
GGCCGAAATTGTTTCGTTGGACAGCGGCAGATCCACCGGCTCATTTCGGTCGGCGGAAAGATCGGCCGCGCTGTAAGTTTCCATCACGCGGCGCGCGCTTTCCGGCGTCACCATCACCGGGGTGTCGCGTATGCAGGCCTCCAGAAAGTGAATGGTCTCGGGACCCATGCCGCCAGCGAAAACATTGTCGACCCATTCGCCCGGCATGGTGGACATCGGAAACTGCTGGCCGTCTGTTTGAGTGTTGAGCCAATTGTCACGCTGGGTGTCGTCGAGAAACAGCGCGCCTTCGGTGCCCGTGATCTCGATCCAGGTCGCACAGTAATTTGGATAGCTCGGGGGCAGGTTCCAGCCACCGCCGATCATAACCGCGACCCCGTTGTCCATCGTAACCGTAGTGAACATCACGTCGTGGGAGCCGTTGATAGGCTCCATGTAGCCGTAGGCGCCTTGCGAATAGACGCGTATGGGCTTTGCCGGCTCGAGCAGCCAGAGCACGAAATCGAGATCGTGCGTCGACTCCATTACGACAGGCGAAAGCCGAACGCGACTGGCGATTTTCTTTCCGAGGCTGCGCGAGAGATGGCGGCTCACCAGCACGGACACGACCTTGCCGAGCGTGCCGTCGACGATCTTTTTCTTTGCGTAGGCAATTTTCGGGTTGAAGCGCTGCGAATAGCCGATGGTGAATTTCAGATTGTTGCGTTTCGCCAGTTGGATCAGTTCATCGGCTTCCCACAATTCCAATGCGATCGGCTTCTCCAGCATCACGTTCTTGCCGGCCTTCAGGCAATCGCGGCAGATCGGGTAGTGATTGGATTCCGGGGTTGTGGAAATATAGACGACCGAGACGTTCGGATTGTTGATGATATCCTTGTAATCGAGCGTCGCGGTCGCCGGCTTGTAAAGTGCCTTAACCTCGGCCAGCCGATCCGGCTTGATGTCGCACAGGTGCAACTTGTCCACCAGTGCCGTGCGCCTCAGCGTATCCGCGCGCGTTCCACCGACCCATCCCACGCCTATCACCGCGGCTTCAACCGTTTTCACCAGACTTCTTCCTTCCGTTTCTTGTGATGCTTGCGGCCGGCCGGCCCAGCGGGCGGCAGACTAGCTCACGCATGTTTCGACCGAAAGCCCGCGATTTTTCAGCGCGCGAAAGCAGCTTGCCGTACACCGAAGATCTGCGCTGCGAATTGCGGATAAACCTCGGCCAATTGCGGTGCAACGACCTCACGCATCATCCTGAGGGTTTCGGAGGTGGGCGCCGGAGTTTCGGGCACACTGTCCGGTCGGTCAAAATCGAATCCCGTATTATCGAGGACTTCTTCGGTCGTATGGCCGGGGTGCACGCTGGTCAGCGTGAAGCGCCCGTTTGCAAAGCTGAACAGACAACGGTTTGTCACCAGCGCGATCGGCCCGCCTGGGCGATACACATTGGCTTCGCTCGCACCGGGCGCGCTGATGAAGTCGACCTTCGGCACCAAGGTCCGGCGCGAATGTTCTGTGCGGAAAAGGATCACTTTCGGCACAACATAATAAAGATACGAGGACCCGAAGGAGCCGGGGAAGCGCACCCTTGGCCGCTGGTATTCGCCGGTGCTGACCAGGTTGACGTTGCCGTGACCGTCTATCTGTCCCCCCGACAGAAAGAACACGTCAATGCGGCCCTGACCGGCGCAGTCGAACAGTTCGCGCGCCCCGTCGGTGAAGAAATTGTGCTTGCGGCTTTGCAGCAGGGAAACGTATGGGCGGCCCACGCCGCGTTCGCGCGCCAGCAGGGCGGCCGTTGCCGGGATCGGCGAGGCATTGCCGACAGCGACATGACGAACGCTTCCGATCAGCCTCGCGATAACGTCGGCGAGCAGTTCTTCGTCGCGGTAGCCCAACGTCATGCCGCGCTCTCTGGGCATGACGACAAGCTACGCCGCTCTTTTCTCATATACATACTGCTTGAGATAATCTTCAAATCCCGCCTCGGTCGCCGCCATGCGCGCGTAGAGCGCGAGGTGATCGGCGTCGGCGCCATAGTGATCCGGCAATCCGAGCGGCCAGGCGCCGCGATCGGCCACCGCCACCGCGTCGATATAGAATCCGGGCAGCGTGCCGGCAGCGAGCACCGGGTCGTCCAGAAGATTTCCGTCGTGGATTTTTTCCACGGTGGCAATCGTCCTGTCTGCTGCATGGGCCATGGTGGCCAACTCTCGCTGGCGTCCGATCCAGACGTTGCCGAAGCCGTCGGCCATCAACGCGTGGATCAACGCCACGTCCGGCTTGATGGCCGGCAGCAGCACGATCGGATCGTTGTCGCCAAATGGGTTCGCGATCACCTTCCAGTCGTCGCGATACCTCAGCACGTCCGAACCGAGCAGCCCACGCAGCGGCATGAACGGCACGCCTTTTTCGGACGCCTGCAACGCTGCATGCAGAGCCGGGCAAGTCGCGTCTTTCAGTTTTATCGTGCCCGACGTGACTGCAGCGCTGAAACGCGGAGCCGGGCCTAATTCCCCGAGGCTCACAGCGCTTGTCTCCAGAGTCTCGACGCAGCCGGCGCCGACGAGGAGATCGGCCTGAAGACTTGATGTAGGCAAGGCAACAAGATGGAGTTGCTTGATGCCTCGCCTGACGAGCGCGCGCGTCGCCTCCATCGGCACGCCCGAAACCTCTCGCGGCACCACCAGCATACAACCGTCGCCGATCGGCGCGATGGCATCATCAACTGATTTCGCCAGTTGAAACATAGCGATCCGGAATGGTTGCGCGGCAACTATCGTAGCACCGCTTTTCCCATTGTTGCCCTTGCAACGTCCACTGGATTTTGCGACTGGGATGGGATGGCGGTCACGTTTCAGGAAAAATTGCGCGCCAGGCGCTTTGTCATTACTGCAGAGGTG
>DAISKM010000548.1:0-2891 GCA_036820945.1 Pseudolabrys sp. | reverse complement strand
GTACGTGCTGACCAAGCGCTGGCGCGAGCACGGCGACCTCGAGGCGGCGCACGAGCTCGTCAACAGTCATTTACGGCTCGTCGTTAAGATCGCGATGGGCTATCGCGGCTACGGCCTGCCAATCTCTGATGTCATCTCGGAGGGCAATGTCGGCCTGATGCAGGCGGTCCAACGGTTCAAGCCCGAAAAGGGCTTCCGGTTTGCAACCTACGCCGTGTGGTGGATCAGGGCAGCGATCCAAGAATACATCCTGCGCTCGTGGTCGCTGGTGAAAATGGGCACCACCGGTGACCAGAAAAAGCTGTTCTTCAACCTGCGCAAGGCCAAGAGCAAGATTTCTGCGCTTGACGAAGGCGATTTGCGTCCCGATCAGGTGCAGCATATCGCCAAGCGGCTAGGCGTCACGGAGCAGGATGTGGTCGACATGAACCGCCGGCTCGGCGGCGATGCCTCGCTCAACGTGCCGATCCGCGAGGACAGCCACTCCGGCGAATGGCAGGACTGGCTGGTTGAAGGAGGTGCCAGCCAGGAGACTACGCTGGCCGCGCGTGACGAATACGACTACCGCCGCAAGGCGCTCGCCTCAGCGCTCTGCGTGCTCAACGAGCGCGAGCGACGTATCTTCGAAGCGCGACGGACCGCCGAGGACCCGATCACGCTTGCGGACTTGGCCTCCGAATTCGGCGTCTCGCCCGAGCGCGTCCGTCAAATCGACGTGAGTTCGTTCGAGAAGGTACAAAAGGCGGTGAAGAACCGCGTCGCGGCGATGGATACCTCGACGCCTCTGCAGGTGCGTTAGCTTCCAACCCTCTTCCGTGGTGGGAGAACTGACGATGCGTCGCTATGGGTACGTTTACGGCAACCGAAACAACGCGAGAGGGTCGCCGGCCACCGCGCCTAAGCCGCGCGCTGCAGATGGAAAGTTATCCGAAGTTTCACAATGAAGTCGGGGTGCCGATCGTGCGCATTTGTCTACCTCAATATGGGCGATGCCAGCGAGATCGTTTGCCCCTATTGCTCGACGCTATTCCGTTTCGATCAGAGTTTGGGCGCACATGAAGCTGATCCGGCAGATTGTGCTTACGGTGACATGGACTGAGTTGTTGGCCACGAACGATTCGAATTCAGTCAAGATGCAAGCGTCAGGCCGTCAGGCAGGATGCTCAAACTGCTGCCGCCTGACCCCGCCCGTCACCAAGATTCGGCAATAGCTCGAAGAGGAGAAGAGCCGTGGCCTATACCGTGGAGGATCTGCTCAGTGTGCTGCACCCGCACTGCCCGGTCAAAGTTGATGTGCTCTGCAAGAATCGCAGGCGCGTCGAACACGGGCTCACGACCGTGGGGCTCAAGATCCACTGTCTTGGCGACAACCGAGAGCTCTTGAATCTCATTGAGGCTTTGGGCGGACGGTCTGAGGTAATCGCCAATAGGTTCTATGCGCACGCCCGCGCGTCGGTGACCGTGATCCTGCCGCCCGTGGGGAGCGCGCGCTCGGCGATACTGCTCCTCGAGTGCATCGAGAAGTACTTCGGGCACCCCATCTTCCATAATCCGAGGTACCAGATCCAAGTGTGCTCGCCCTGTCGGCTCGACGGGCCGCGTGCGGCAATACTCGCTATCACGTTCTACCTTGGATCCGACGTCCTCAGGCGCTACAGCCTCGACGACCTGACGACGACTTTTTCGGAGGACACGCTTCCGTACGGCCACAAGCATCGAGGACGCCGCATTGTCCTCTATGACGGCGAGGGCGACCTCGACCGGGCCTTCGAATGGTGGAACCTTGAGAAGAATCGCCTTTCGATACTGCCGCAACTGCCGTTCTTAAAGGAGCGGACCGACGTGCTGACGTGCCAGAGCAAGACCGATATCGAGAATGTCAATCTCATGGCGACCTTGCTTTCGCACCATCAGGCGCTTGCCTATTGGGAGCACCTGGGACGCGGCTTTGTGGCGGACGTTGAGGCATTGCTAAAGCGCCATCTTCTCCAAGGGATCCTTGAGGTCTCCTGGATCCACCCGGCAACGGGGGAGATGGCTGACGACACGCAGTTCTTCTCCGCCCTTCAAGAGCTCATGGGGTATGCATTCGAAGAGTATGCACGGCTTGGGAAAGAGAAACGCAGCCAATGGTGGCGGCGGTCTTCCGATCGCCCTGGCATACTGGAGGAAATGCAAGCGCTGCTGCAGCACTACCGCGCCGAACTCCTCGCGGAGTCCGGCCGATTATTGCAGGAGGGAGCGACATGAGAGCGCATCAGCCCGGTTCGACACCTATCGACATCCCCGAAACGGTCCCGAACCCCGCCTATACTCCCGCACCCGCGCCGGAGCCGGCGCCGACCAAAGTGCCGGAAAAGGTGCCCGAAAAAGTAATCGCGTTATGAGTTCGCGCCGCCTCATCACGCCCCCGAGCCTAAAGGACACGGCATCGTACCAACACGCGCAAGTAGTCTGAAAGGGGTCAGGCGGAGGCCAAGCGATGTCCGCTTTGGGTCAAAAGCAGACATTCGCGCCGCAAAAAGTCATGTCCGCTTTACCGACGCTCTGAGCATGTTTGCAACGCTCCCCCATGGAGGCGGCTACGAAATTTATCAATGTCTTGATTGCCAAGTCCGTTGAGTGGTTGCCGTTAAAGTCAGCAGAGCGTGGTCCAATGCGGAACGCCGATCGACAGAATGATAGCAATCCCCAACGTGAGCGTGGATAACATCACCGTCGTCAGCAAGTTTGCTACGTCGTCACGGTGACGCATGATGCCTACTGTCCCCAACAGTAATGGCGACGCAATTTATTGCTGCTTCGCTCTGGGATTGATCTAAGTCAAAATTATCTCGTCATGGTCGGCCTGCCGCCCGCGCGCCGCTGCCAGTGTGGCCAAAGGTCAGGGT
>DAISKM010000547.1:0-2892 GCA_036820945.1 Pseudolabrys sp. | reverse complement strand
GAATCCCCCAATGCGCCAGCTGTGCCGCCGGCCCTATGCCGGAAAGCATCATGATATGCGGAGAACCGATCGCGCCAGCGGCAAGTATCACCTCGCCGCGACATTGGGCGCCCCGCAGCTCGCCGTTTTGGCGCCAGCGCACCGCCGTCGCCCGCTTTCCATCCAATTCCACCGCTTCGACAAGACAGCCGGTTTCGAGCCGGAGGTTCGGCCGGTGCAGGACTGGCTTCAAGAACCCGCGTGCGGCCGACCAGCGACGGCCGCGTTTCTGGTTGACGTGAAAATAGCAAATGCCTTCGTTATCGCCGGTATTGAAATCCTCGACCGTTGGGATTCCGTACTGATTTGCCGCAGCACGGAACGCGTCGAGAATTTCCCAGTTTAAACGCGGATACTCCACGCGCCACTCGCCGCCGGCGCCATGGTGCTCGCTTTTGAGAAAGTGATCGACGTGCTTGCGAAAATAGGGGCGCACGTCGTCCCAGGACCAACCGGGCAAGCCAAGCTGGCGCCAGTGGTCGTAATCGCCTGACTGGCCCAACATGTAGATCATGCCATTGATCGCCGATGACCCACCGACCACCTTCCCACGCGGGTAGTTCAGGCGTCGCCCATTAAGGCCGGGCTCCGGCTCGGTCTTGAGCAACCAGTCGGCCCGCGGATTGCCGATGGCAAACAGATAGCCAACAGGGATATGAAACCAGATCCAGTTATCCCTGCCGCCGGCTTCCAGAAGCAGGACACGCTTTGTAGGATCGGCCGACAAGCGGTTAGCCAGCACGCAGCCTGCCGAGCCGGCGCCCACCACGATGTAATCAAAATCGCCTTCAATGCGCGCCGCGGTCGCCATCGCTTTTCTACTCCCGGCGCGGACTTTACCCCGGTCGGCAACAGTTGCTAAGGTTGCAACATTGCAGCGCCCCGTGCGTGCGTCGCATCAGTCGGAACGGCGGTTCCGATCCAGAGCCCAGATTCAAGGCCACGCTGGCGCTTTTCGCGCCGTAGGAGAGAACCGCCATGCTCGCAAGACTTTTCGCATTTTTCTGCCTTGTAGGCACAGTGGCCGGCGCGCCGCAGCCGGTTATCGCGCAAGAACAGATCACGGTGTTTGCGGCGGCATCGCTGAAGAATGCGCTCGATGACGTCAATGCCGCCTTCACCAAAGCCACCGGTATCAAGGTGGTCGCGAGCTACGAGGCAAGCTCCGCGTTGGCCAGGCAGATCGAACAGGGCGCTCCTGCCGACGTGTTTATCTCCGCCGACCTGCGCTGGATGGACTATGTGGCGGAACGAAAGCTGATTAACCCCGAAACCCGGGTAAACCTGCTTGGCAACAAATTGGTGCTGATCGCACCCGCGGATTCCAAACTCGGCAATGTCACCATCGGTCAGGGCTTCGACATCGCGAAGCTTGCAGGCGACGGCCGCATCGCAGTCGCCGACGTGAAGGCCGTCCCCGCCGGCCTTTACGCCAAGGCAGCGCTTGAGAAGCTCGGGGCCTGGGCGGCAGCAGAACCGAAGCTGGCCCAAGCCGAGAATGTGAGGGCGACGCTTGCTTTCGTCGCGCGCGGCGAAACTCCGATTGGCATTGTTTACGAAACCGACGCCAAGATCGAACCTAAGGTAAAGACGATCGGCATCTTTCCCGACGACTCTTACCCGCCAGTCACGTATCCCGTGGCCGCGACCGCCGCGGCAAAGAGGGCTGGTGTCGGGCAATATTTCAGCTTCCTGCGCACGCCGACCGCCAAGGCGATCTTCGAAAAATATGGCTTCAGCTTCCTGATCAAGCCGGTGTCGTAGGCAGTATCGAGACGCGTGTTTGACCTATCGCCCCAGGACTGGACCGCGGTAGCGCTGTCGCTGCGCGTCGCTGCGGTCTCTACGGTCGTGGCGTTGCCATTTGGCATCGCCATTGCCTTGCTGCTCGCACGGGGATCGTTTTGGGGAAAGTCGCTGCTCGACGCAGTCGTGCATATGCCGCTGGTTTTGCCGCCGGTCGTCACCGGCTACCTGCTGCTCATCACCTTCGGTCGAAAGGCGCCGCTCGGCGCCTTTCTTGCCGACCATTTCGGTATCGTGTTTTCATTCCGCTGGACCGGCGCCGCACTTGCCTGCGGTATCATGGCATTCCCGCTGATGGTGCGGGCGATCCGCTTGTCTGTCGAAGCCATCGACCGGCGATTGGAAGACGCAGCGGCAACACTGGGCGCCAATTCCAGCTGGACCTTCATCACGGTCACGCTACCGCTGGCGCTGCCGGGCATAATTGCCGGCATGATGCTCGCCTTTGCGCGCGCGCTCGGTGAGTTCGGCGCCACAATCACCTTTGTGTCCAATATTCCGGGCGAAACGCAAACGATATCCGCGGCAATCTATACGTTGATTCAAGTGCCGGGCGGGGACGCAGATGCGCTCAAGCTCGTCGTCATATCGCTGGTCATTTGCTTCGCTGCCCTGCTGGCCTCAGAATGGCTGGCACGACGCGCAATGGCGCGCCTCCACGGGGCCTAATCATGCTTGTCGTTCAGGTCGAAAAGAAACTTGGCGACGCTTTCTTCTTGAAGGCGTCGTTCACGAGTGCAAGCCGGGCAACAGCTCTGTTCGGCGCATCTGGTGCCGGAAAAACCAGCGTGATCAACATGGTTGCCGGCCTGTTGAAGCCGGACCGAGGCCGCATAGAGTTGGATGGCGAGGTGCTGTTTGACGAAGCTGAGCGCATCGACTTGCCGGCGTTTCGCCGGCGTATTGGCTACGTGTTTCAGGAAGGGCGCCTGTTTCCGCATTTGTCGGTCAGACGCAATCTCGAATACGGCCGCTGGATGACTGGCCAAAAGGAGGACGGCAAAGCGCTCAGCCACGTCGTCGAAATGCTCGATATTGGCCACTTGC
>DAISKM010000546.1:0-2905 GCA_036820945.1 Pseudolabrys sp. | reverse complement strand
CGGCCGCGAGCTCGCGGCCGAGATCGCGACGGACGTCCTGATCATCGAGGATGAAACGTTCATCGCGCTCGATCTCGAGGGATTGGTGGAAAGTCTTGGTCATCGCGTGCTCGGCGTTGCGCGGACGCATGCTGAAGCCGTGGCGCTCGCCAAGGTCAAGCGGCCGGGAATCATTCTCGCCGACATTCAGCTCGCGGACGGCAGTTCGGGTCTTGATGCCGTGAACGAGATGTTGCGCTCGTTCGAGGTGCCGGTGATTTTCATCACCGCCTATCCGGAGCGTTTCCTGACCGGCGAGCGGCCGGAGCCGGCTTTCCTGATTGCCAAGCCGTTTCAGCCTTCGACCGTGTCAGCGGTGCTAAGCCAGGCTCTGTTCTTCGAACGCAATGCAAGAAGGCGCGAGCGGCGCGCAGGCTGATGATGTTGCTTTGGCCGTTGTACTGAAATGCGGCCACGCAACTATTGGCGACCACGCGCGGGCGGACCTCGTCTTGATCCATTCTGCGGAAGAGGCAACAGATTGCGCCCTAAGGCGTTGAATCCGGTTGCCACTGTTGATCAATATTTGCGACCGGCCATGCAAAGAAGCAAACAAGTGACCCGCTTCGTTGACAGTATATGCGATGAACGTCTTCATAGGGCGGGTCGCTTTGACGGATGCCAAGGCCGGTCGCGCCGGATCGCGTTGGCCGCTGGACCACAACGAAATATCTTTCATGGTGCGCAAGATGTCCGGGGCCCAAGAGGCTGAGCTGGAAAAACTCAAAAACGAATATCGCAAGCTTGAGGACCAGATCAGTGCGCAGGCGTGGGAATTGAATTTATTGCGGGCGCGCTTTGCGCG
Source organism: Pseudolabrys sp. (assembly GCA_036820945.1). Taxonomy (GTDB): domain Bacteria; phylum Pseudomonadota; class Alphaproteobacteria; order Rhizobiales; family Xanthobacteraceae; genus Pseudolabrys. The sequence goes on along the minus strand of DAISKM010000546.1, from coordinate 2,061 downwards.
CTATGAAACTGCGCTTCGCGGTTCTCAAGTTACGGTTTTCACGCAGGATCGTGACCTTCGCTATACATCGATCAGCAATCCAATGCTGGGGCGTTCCATTGAGGACATTCTCGGCCGCACGGACGCGGAAATTCTGCGAGGGGACAGCGGCGCTGCCATCATCGCAGCAAAACGCCAGGTGCTTGTGAACGGGGAAGCCAGGCGCACGGAAATTCCGCTCGACGACGCGCCGGGCATAAGGTGGCATGATCTGCATATCGAGCCGCTGCGTAATGAGGCTGGCGAGGTTGTTGGCCTGACGTGCGCATCGGTCGATGTGACCGAGCGCAAGGAGGGTGAGGCGCACCTGCGGCTGCTGCTGCGCGAATTGACACATCGCTCCAAAAACCTGCTCGCCGTGATCCAGGCCATGGCCCGGCAGACGGCGCGCCATACCGGCTCGATCGAGACATTTCTCACCCAGTTCAGCGCGCGATTGCAGGCCCTGGCTGCTTCGCATGACCTGCTCGTCCGGGAAAGCTGGTATGGAGCCTCGCTTGGCGAACTCATCCGCTCTCAACTTGGCGGCTATCTCGATGGATCCAGCAATCAGGTGTCGATCGATGGACCCGCGATAGCTCTGAAGCCCGAGGCTGCTCAAAACCTGGGCCTTGCCCTGCATGAGCTAGCCGTCAATGCGGCCAAGTTCGGGGCGTTGTCCGTGCCAACCGGGCGCGTATCCATCACGTGGAGTCGACGCGAAAACACGGACGGGAGCGCGGTCGAACTGGATTGGCGCGAGCGGCTCGGTCCCAAGGTGAAGGTCAGGCGCAAGAAGGGGTTCGGCACCATGGTCATCGAGCGCAATCTGGCGCGCGCTCTCGACGCCGAGATCAACATGGATTTTGATCCGGACGGACTACACTGTCATATTGTGATCCCGGCGAGCCAGGTTCTCGCCATCCGCTGAGCACGCCCGGAACATATTCCCCCGTTCGCCGTTTCCAGTCTCGTGAACACGCCTCCGATTGAACGGCGTATGGTGGAGTGCGTCGATGCGCGGTTTGATGCCGTATATTCTGGCAGGCATCGCAGTGGTGGTCGCGATGGATATCGTCGCGCCTCCGCTGGGGCTTGGGATCGCCACCGTCGCGCAATCCGCAACTGATCCCAACCGGCAGATCGTCGACCGCACGCGCAAGGGCGACCGATTGCAGCTTCCGAAAGCAAATGGACGGCAAACTCCACCTGCGGGCTCGCCGATGCCGATCGGATGCGAAGGCGCGTTCAGCGCGCTTTCTGGCGGTGCAAAGGCGAATTTTCCCGGTCGTTGTCTTGCTGAACGGGCGCGTTTCGGGTTCTCAATCGGCTGACCTCCTTCCCAGACGGAACTTTTTGTTCCCCGGCACGTTTCCAGCCCATCGCTCACTGGATGGGAGTCACGAATGCACGTGCCGTTGATTGGTCTTGCTGCCCTGGCGATTGCCGCAGCGGCAGCAGTGCCTGCACCGACGATGGCGCAAGCCGAACGAACCAAGGCCGGAACGCTGGCGTGCGACATCTCCGGCGGCCTCGGCTTGATCATCACCTCGCACAAGGAAGTGGCGTGCATGTTTACGCCGTCCCAGCCGGGACCGCGTGAGGTGTATGTCGGCGCGATCAACAAGTTCGGGCTGGACGTTGGCGCGACCGCGGGCGGCGAGATGGTGTGGGCCGTGTTTGCGCCGACAACGCGCCGAATTGGCGCGCTCGCCGGCAACTACGCCGGCGCGAGTGCCGAAGCGACTGTCGGCGCCGGGCTCGGTGCCAATGTGCTGCTCGGCGGCTCGGACCGCACCATCGCCCTGCAGCCGCTCTCAGTGCAAGGTCAGGCCGGTCTTAACGTTGCCGCGGGCGTGACCGAGCTGATTTTGCGGCCCGCGCGCTGACCTGAGTCGTTACGTGACGGAGAATCGTCATGGCCGGGCTCGTCCCGGCCATCTACGTCTTTGATCTGAAAGACGTAGATGCGGGCCAAGTCCGCGCAGGACGGATGAGAGGCGGTTAACGGTCACCCGAACGTGAAGGCGTCGTGGTAGGCGC
>DAISKM010000545.1:0-2921 GCA_036820945.1 Pseudolabrys sp. | reverse complement strand
GCGCCCGGCATGGACATAGAGGCGACGCTGCGCTCGATGGGCGTGACCTGGCTGCGCAAGGTGCGCACGTACGGCGTCGCCGCCATGGTCAAGACCCTGAAGGAGGCGATGCGTGCTACCGAGCGCGGCCTGAAGGTGATCATCGCCGACGGCGAATGCCAGCTCGCGCGGCAACGGCGGATCCGTGCCGAAGACGCCGAGAAACTGAAGCGCGGCGAACGCGTAACGCGTGCGCGCTACGGCGTTGATGATGAAATTTGCACCGGCGACCATTCCTGCATTCGACTTTCGGGTTGCCCCTCGCTGACCGTGAAGCCGTCACCGGATCCGCTGCGTACCGATCCCGTTGCAACGGTCATTGAATCATGCGTCGGCTGCGGGCTGTGCGGCGAGGTTGCGCATGCGGCTGTGCTGTGCCCGTCGTTCTATCGCGCCGAAATTGTGCGCAATCCGACCTGGCGCGACCGCCTGAAGCATTGGCTGCGTCAGAAAATCATCGGCTGGCTCGGCGGCTATGGCGGCGAGGCCAGGGCATGAGCACGCCGCGTCCGATGACTATCCTGATCGCAGCCCTTGGCGGCGAAGGCGGCGGCGTGCTGACGGAATGGATCGTTGCCGCCGCGGTGCAGGCCGGATTTCCCGTGCAGAGCACGTCCATTCCGGGCGTCGCGCAACGCACCGGCGCCACGACCTATTACATCGAAATACTGCCAGTGCCCTTGCGCGATCTCGCCAACAAGCGTCCGGTGCTGGCCCTTACGCCCGGCGTCGGGGACATCGATATCGCAGTTGCAAGCGAATTGCTTGAAGCCGGCCGAACGATCGCCAACGGTTTCGTCACGCCAGACCGTACGCACGTCATAGCTTCGCTCAGCCGCTTCTATGCCATGGATGAAAAGATCGCCATGGGTGACGGGCGCTTCGACCAGGACAGCCTGATCAAGGTCATCAAAGAGCATGCGAAGGACGCTTTGCTGGTCGATATGGCTTCACTGGCAAAGCGGAGCGGTTCGATCATCAACGCGGTGATGCTTGGCGCAATTGCCGGGTGCGGACGACTTCCGCTCAAGCGCGAGCTGTTCGAGGCGGCAATCCGTAACGATGGCAAGTCGGTGGAGAGCAACCTGGAAGGCTTCCGAGCCGGGTTCGAAGCTGCGCGGGCGAACATGCAGCCCGTAAAAGAACTGGAAAAAAAGAGGAGCGCCACGCCAACGCCGGCGATGGTCGAACATGAAGTTGCGCGCACATTTCCAGCCGTCGCACAGACAACCGGGCTCGAAGGCGTCCGGCGTCTGATCCATTACCAGGGGGTCCGCTATGCATGGCTCTACCTCGGCCGACTTCGGCCAATTGTCGAAGCGGACCAGGTGTTCGGCGCGCAGGGCAGGCTGGTGAAGGAGGTTGCGCGCCATCTTGCGGTGCGCATGTCCTATGAAGATGTCGTGCGCGTCGCGCAGGCAAAGATTGCGCCGGCGCGCATGCGGCGCATCGCGCGCGAAGAGTTGAACGCAAATGGCGACCCCTTCTCGGTGCACGATTTCCTGAAACCGGGCATCGAAGAGATGTGTCAGCTTTTGCCGTCATTCCTGGCTCGGCCGATCTTGCGGTTGGCCGAGCGCAAAGGCTGGCTTGGCCGGGTCTATTTCGGCATGGAGGTCAACTCGACATCCATCAGCGGTTTTTTGCGCTTTCTCATTCTCGCCAGGCTGCGGCTGCTGCGTCCCTATGGCTATCGCTACAAGCAGGAGCAGGCACAGATCGACGCCTGGCTCGCCCTCATCCGCCAAGCGGTCCGTCTGTCGCCTGAACTGGCGCTCGAGATCGCCGAGTGCGCAAGGCTGATCAAAGGATACGGCGACACCCATGCGCGTGGGATCGCCAATTATCTCGCCATCGAGCGTCGCGTGATCCGGCCCGCGCTGGCAGGTCAAATGCCTCCGCGACGCGCGGTCGATGCGATTGCGAGCGCCCGCGCCGCGGCCCTTGTCGATCCGGACGGCGAGAGCCTCGCCAGGTGTCTCGCCGATGTCGAGGAGCCTGCCCTGCGGGTGGCCGCAGAGTAGCACTGACCCTCAGCCGTCATGCCCGGCCTTGTGCCGGGCATCCACGTCTTCCTCCCAGCAAGTCAGCAAGCAAGACGTGGATGGCCGGGACATAGGCGTGCGAAAGCACGCCGTCCCTTCGGACGGCTATGCCCGGCCATGACGTGGTCTGGCGAGCCAGATCTGCGCTCCAGTCCGTTGTAACCGTTGCCCCCGTCGGCTAAGACTCCGCGCAATAAAAACGGCGTCCGCCGTCCGGCGGACATTCAGGGACGGAATGCATGGCGGCGACACCGACGGGCCAGCGGCCAACAATTGCCGCCGAAGCATTTCTGCGCGCCCTTGCCGATCACGGCACCGATTATTTTTTTGCCAATCCGGGCACTGATTTCCCGCCGATCGTTGAAGCCTTCGCTCGCGCCAAAAAGACCAATGCGAAGGTGCCCAAGCCCATTCTGGTGCCGCACGAAAATCTCGCGGTTGCCATGGCGCATGGCGCTTATCTGATGAACGGCCGCCCACAGGCGGTGATGGTGCATGTCAATGTCGGTACCGCCAACACAATCAATAACCTCACAAACCTTTCGCGCGACCGGGTGCCGCTCATTCTCGCCGCTGGCCGCACCCCGATCACTGAGAAGGGATCGTTCGGCTCGCGGACCCGCCCGATCCATTGGGCGCAGGAAATGTTTGACCAGGCCGGGATGGTGCGCGAACTGGTGAAATGGGATTACGAGCTGCGCGTACCGGGACAGATCGGCGACGTGGTCGCACGCGGTGTTGAAGTGGCGATGGCCCATCCGCGTGGGCCGGTCTATCTCGTGCTGCCGCGCGAACCCCTCGCTGCTCCCCTGCCCGAGCCACCTGGACCGGCAAAAC
>DAISKM010000544.1:0-2925 GCA_036820945.1 Pseudolabrys sp. | reverse complement strand
CATGAACAATGCGGCGTGAGCGTAGATAACCGTCTCGGTGAGCCAGACGGAACCGAGCCCGAACAGGTAACGCGCGACCACCAGCGCGAACTGCAGCAGCACGACCACGACAATCAGCCATGCCGCGGCGCGTCCTATGCCCGACGTCAGGCGGTCGATACGGTCGGCAACCGCGGTCATATTCGAAAAACGCATGACGCCGATGATGGCACAAAGCCGCAGCTTTTGCTTATAGTGGGTGCATGTCCGAGCATGATCACGACCATGACCACGAGCATTCCGAGCTGTCGGAAACCCAGCTGCGTGTGCGCGCGCTGGAAACCGTGCTCACTGAAAAAGGCTATGTCGATCCGGCTGCGCTCGACCTCCTGATCGAGACCTACGAAAAGAAAATCGGGCCGCGCAACGGCGCCCGCGTCGTCGCAAAGGCCTGGGTTGACCCAGCCTATCGCACGCGGTTGTTCAAGGACGCAACGCCCGCCATTGCCGAGATCGGCTATGCGGGACGGCAGGGGGAACACATCGTCGCGCTGGAGAATACGCCCAAGCTACACCACATCGTCGTGTGCACGCTGTGCTCCTGCTATCCATGGCCGGTGCTGGGACTGCCGCCGGTCTGGTACAAGTCGGCGCCTTACCGCTCGCGCGCAGTCGCTAATCCACGCGAGGTCCTCGCAGACTTCGGCGTGACTCTTCCGAAGGACACTGACATCCGCATCTGGGATTCGACCGCCGAGATTCGCTATCTGGTCGTGCCGATGCGGCCCGCGGGCACCGAAGGCTGGAGCGAGGATAGGCTCGCCGAACTTGTCACCCGCGATTCAATGATTGGCACCGGCCTGCCGAAATCACCGAAGGATCTGAAATGAACGGCGCCCAGGACATGGGCGGCAAGCATGGCTTTGGCCCAGTCAAACCCGAGCCGAACGAGCCCGTATTTCACGCCGACTGGGAAAAGCGCGCCTTCGCGCTCACGCTCGCAATGGGCATGCCCGGGGGCTGGAACATCGACATGGGCCGCTTCGCGCGCGAGAACCGGCCTCCAGCGGAATATCTTTCGATGAGCTATTACCAGATCTGGTTCGCCGCACTCGAGCAGATGATCAAGGAGCGTGGGTTGGTGTCGGACGACGAAATTGAGGCCGGCCACAGTTTGCGTCCGCCCAAGCCGGTCAAGCGCGTGCTGTCGCCTGCTGACGTGGCAAAGACATTGCATCGCGGCGGCCCGACCGAGCGCGACACCAATACAGCGGCCGCATTCAAGGCTGGCGACCGTGTCCGCATGAAGAATATTCAGCCTCTCACCCACACCCGCCTGCCCGGCTATGTGCGCGGCCACGTCGGCACCATCGAACGCGTCGTCGGATGTCACGTTTTTCCCGACAGCAACGCCGTCGGCGCGGGCGAAAATCCGCAATGGCTTTATACGGTGCGTTTCGATGGTCCGGAGTTGTGGGGTGCGGTCGGCGACCCGACCGTCAAGATATCGGTCGACGCGTGGGAGCCTTATATGGAGCCGGCATAATGGGCATGGATCCACAAGCCGCGATGCGCGCCGCGATCGCCGTACCGGGCGTCCCGCGCGATGCCGATGGCCCGGTGTTCCGCGAGCCGTGGGAAGCGCAGGCATTTGCGATGACGCTGGCGCTGTACGAACGCGGCGTTTTCACCTGGCCTGAATGGGCGGCAGCACTCGCGGCCGAGATCAAACGCGCGCAGCAAGCGGGCGATCCCGACACCGGGAACACCTACTATTCGCACTGGCTGAATGCGCTGGAAAAACTGGTTGCGGAAAAGGGCTTGGCGACCCGTGAGGCGCTGCATCGCTACCGTGACGCCTGGGATCGCGCCTGCGATCGCACGCCGCACGGACAGCCAATCGAGTTGCTGAAGGAAGATTTCGCCTGACTGGCGCGAGAGGCTCAGGCCGCCACGCGACCCTTCACCGCATTGGCGAATGCTTCATATGCAATGCGTCCATCCGCACCGATCGGCAGGTGTTCACGCAGCCATGCACGCAGTTTCTCTCGTGCGCCTGGCTGGAGGGCCGCGATTGCTTTGCCCTGTGGTCCGACCGGCACCGTGGTCGATTCCCAGAAGTCGTCGAAGTTGGAGAATGCAACAGGGATGCGGATCACGCGCATTTCGATCGACTGCAGTCCTGCCTTCTCCCAAAATTCCTGCAGTGCCTCGCGCCGGGAAGCTTCCGGATTGGGCTGAACTCCCGGGGTAGCGCCGATAGATTTTAATGCGTCATACAGAGGATGCACTGGCACCCCTCCGCCGGCGATATCCCACATGTAGGTTGCCACCCAGCCGCCGGCACGCACCACCCGCGCCATTTCCGCTACTGCCCTCGCCGGATCCGAAAGAAAGGCAACGACCAACGCCATCAGGGCGGCATCGTAGCTATCGTCGGCGAAAGGCAGCGCTTGCGCATCGCCGACGCGGAATTCGGCGACCTTCGCTCCAGGGCGTTGCCGTGCATAGGCGATCTGCTGCTCCGATGGATCGAGCCCCACAACGCTCGCTGGAGCGCAGCGAGCGATCAGCTCTTCGGTGAAAGCACCATTGCCGCAGCCAACGTCGAGACAGCGAAGCCCGCTGGGCAATTCGATCCAATCGAGAAATGACTTGCCGGCAACGCGGCTCCAGCGGCCCATCATACGTTCGTAGGCTGCACCGTCGGAAAAGAGTTCGTGGGATTCGGTCATGTCGTCGCTCGCTAGAATCCCATCAATCGCTCGTTCACCATATAGCCGGTGAGCAACGCAGCACCGAACAACACGATCACGAGCGCGGCGGCGGTTTCCAATCCGCGCACGAGAAGCATTCCCATTCCAGGTTTTGCCCGGGCGAGCCGGCCGGCGAGCCCACGCGCGCCAACGGCAAGCGTGGCAATGGCTGCAACGGTGATCGCCGTAC
>DAISKM010000543.1:1509-2927 GCA_036820945.1 Pseudolabrys sp. | reverse complement strand
CTTTCCACCTGGTACCCAGATGTCCGGCCAGAACGAGCGCTCGACCCCGGTGGTCATGCAGAATGCCGGCGAGCATATCGCGGTCGTCTTTCCGACCCTGATCCGGACGCAGGATCCAGTGCTGCCGCTGCCGAAGTCGTCGGTCTACGCTGCGTAGCCGCATGTAACCGGCGATGCTGGCAGTCGAGGGGCTCTGCAAGCGCTTCGGAGGATTCCTGGCGGTCAATCAGGTGTCCTTCGACGTGCACGAGGGCGAGATCCTTGGTCTCATCGGGCCCAACGGCTCCGGCAAGAGCACGACTTTCAACCTGATTGCCGGCAACCTTCAGCCGACCGCGGGCTCGATCCGCTTCAAAGACAAGGAAATCGGCGGGCTGCCCGCGCACACCATCTGCCACCAGGGCATCGCGCGCACGTTCCAGATCCCGCGGCCGTTCCGCAAGCTTTCGCTGGTCGAAAACGTCGCCCTTGCCGCCTATTACGGCGAGGCAGGCCATATCTCGCGCGACGAGGCCACGCATCGGGCACGCGAGGCGCTCGAGATGGTGGGGCTGCCGTCGGACGCCTCGGCGCAGACCGGCGGTCTCGGCGCAGCCTCGCTCAAGAAGCTCGAGCTAGCGCGCGCACTCGCCACCAAACCGAAATTGCTGCTCGCCGATGAAAGCCTGGGCGGGCTCGATCACGCCGAGATGGAGCGTGCCGCCGACATGCTCGGCGCCATCCGCAGCCGCATGGGCATCACCATCGTCTGGGTCGAGCACATCATGGGCGTGCTGATGCGCATCGTCGACCGCGTCATCGTGCTCGACCATGGCGAGAAGATTTTCGAGGGCACGCCGGCGTTAGCGGCCGTCGATCCGCGCGTCACCGAGGTTTATCTCGGCAAGAAAAAGGCGGCCTCCTGATGCTTTCGCTCGCCGCTGTCTCTGCCGGCTACGGATCGTTCCAGGCCCTGTTTGGCGTCTCGCTCGAGGTGCCACAGGGAGAAGCGGTCGGCGTCATAGGACCGAACGGTGCCGGCAAGAGCACGCTGATGCGGGTCATTTCGGGGCTGCTGCCGATGCGCGACGGCTCAATGATATTGGACGGGCGCTCGGTCAGCGGCCTTCCCGCGCACCGCATGGTCGAGCAGGGCATTGCGCACGTGCCCGAGAACCGACGCCTGTTTCCTCGGCTCAGTGTCGAAGACAATCTGCGCATCGGTGCCTTTATCCCCCAGGCACGGCAGCGCTTCGCCGAGCAGCTCGACAGGGTCTACAACCTGTTCCCCCGGCTGAAGGACCGTCGCGACCAGCTTGCCGGAACTTTATCCGGTGGCGAGCAGCAGATGTGCGCCATCGGCCGCGCCCTGATGTCCAGGCCGAAATTGTTGCTCTTGGATGAACCTTCCGCCGGCCTCGCGCCGCTTGTTGTTGCGC
>DAISKM010000543.1:0-1409 GCA_036820945.1 Pseudolabrys sp. | reverse complement strand
TGGACATTTATCTACTCGAGGCGATCATCAACGGCATCCTGCTCGGTGGCGTGCTAGCTCTTCTCGCGCTTGGCCTAAACCTGATCTTCGGCGTGATCGACGTTGTCTGGATCGCCTATGCCGACATTGTCATGTGCGGCATGTACGTCATCTATTTTCTCTACGCCCAGTACGGCGTGCCGCTGCCGCTCGCCTGCCTGATCGCGATCGTGGCCATGGCCGCGTTCGGCGTCCTCGTTCATCTGCTCATCATTGCGCCGGTCCTCAACTCGCCACCGATCAACCAGCTGCTCGCGACCGGCGGCCTGCTGTTTTTCCTGCAGAGCTTCGCGACACTGCTGTTCGGAACCGATTTTCGCAACATCGGCGTGCGGCTGCCTATCCTCGAGATCGCAACACTCTATATCAGCTTCTCGCGTCTCATCGCCTTCGTTGTCGGGTTGGTCGGTGCAATCGCGCTCTATTTGTTTCTCAAGCGCACGTATATCGGCACCGCAATTCGCGCCATCGCGCAGGACCGTGAAATCGTCGGTCTCATGGGTGTCGATCAGCGTCGAATTTATCTGGTGACCTCGGCGATTGGTGGCGCACTGGCCGGGCTAGCCGCCTGCCTGCTTGCTTTGCAATACGATGTGCATCCATTCATCGGTAACACATTCGGCCCGGTCATTTTCATGATCTGTGTGCTCGGCGGACTCGGAAACATGATCGGCGGCTTCATTGCATCCTTCATCATCAGTCAGATCATTGCGATTGGCGGATACTATTCCAATATCGAGCTGTCCTACGTGCTCGCGTTCACATTTTTCATCGTGCTGATGTTCTTTCGCCCGCGGGGGATATTCGCGCGATGAGCCTTTCACGCATGTCCATGCTTGTGGGGCTCGCGATACTCATTGCGCTGCCGGCAGTCGTCCCTCCCTATTTTCTGCACCTGCTGATCCAAATTTTGCTGTGGGCATTCATCTACACGGCCTGGGCGCTGATGGGACGCTTCGGCTTCGTCTCGTTTGGTCACGGTGCGTTTATGGGTGTAGGCGCCTATGTGCCGGCACTGCTCTGGAATTATTACGACGTCACGCCATGGATCGGCATTCCGGTCGGCATAGCACTTTCGATTCTGCTGGCGATCATCATCGGGTACCCTTGCTTCCGGCTTAGAGTCGTCGGCCACTATTTTGCGCTGGTCACGCTCGCGCTCAGCCAGGTCGTGCTGCTCTCGCTGACAGCCGCACGCGACATCACGGGTGGTTCGCTCGGCTTCACGCCACGGGCCGTCGGTCATTCCTGGTACGCGCTCCAATTTCCGGACAAGGCCTATTTCTACGCCATTTCAGTGGTGCTGTGGCTTATCGGACTTTATGTCTGGCGGCGCATCGATCTCGGTATCAACCGAGAGGCGCTTGAGG
>DAISKM010000542.1:0-2928 GCA_036820945.1 Pseudolabrys sp. | reverse complement strand
CCCCAGGTGTCCGTGCAAATCGCGGCGATCTGCTTTTCCTGACACCAATAGCAGTTCTCGAACTTGACGCCGGGCGCGTCCCCGCCGGCATAGCCGCCCCAGTTTTTTTCAGCGAGGCAACGTTCCATCTGCCCGGTGCGGACAATGACAAAGTCGCCGCGGCCGATGCTGACATTCTGCTGCTTTGCGCATTGATCGAGCTCGTCATTGGAAATGCTTTCGCCATCCTGCATCCATTTCACGCCGCGAAAACGTGCGATATCGAGTAGGACGCCGCGGCCCACCATTTTGTTTTTTGAATGCTCGATCCCCAACACGGACAGTCCGCGGGAGTCGATGAGCTTTGCGTCATAGCCGTTGTACGCCTTGTCTTCGTAAAAGATGTGGCCGAGCGCATCCCAGTGGGTGGCTCCCTGCACGCACAGCGTCAGCGTGTCGTCGGCGTAGCGGATCTTGTTCCAATCCTGCTGCCCGGCGATTGCGTCGGTGCCGGTTGCCAGCATCTGGTGGATCGGGTTGAAGCGTCCGCCAAACAATCCGGTCTGCGGACCGGTGCGGTCGAGCGGGATGCCAAGGGCAAACACCTTGCCGGAGCGGATCAGGCTGGCCGCCTTGACAATGTCCTCAGGGTTAACGTGGTTGAGTGTGCCAATCTGATCTTCTTTGCCCCACCGTCCCCAATTCTTGAGCTTTTTCGTGGCTTCGGCGATCGCTTGTCTGCCGACCTTGATATTCATGAAGTGCTTCCTTCCGGCTTTCTTATTTTCGCAGCGTCAAATTTGCCGCTTGCTGGCGGCGCAATATTGCGCAGAGCGGCGGTATTTCATCAAGCGGCCGGCATCGTCTCTTTGACAGGATGTGAAGCGCTTGCGCATCATCCGGTGAATTTGAAACCACGCCGGAGGACATTCATGAAACGCTATCTGATCGCTGGCGCTATAATGGCGTCGCCCGCGCTGCCCTCACATGCAGCCAATATCGTTGACGAATGGGCCAGCGTAAAGCCGCCGGCGGCGCCGGCGCTCAAGCCGGTCACGGTTGATCCGAAGACCACCGCGCTGTTGATGCTCGATTTCATGAACCAGAATTGCGGCCAGCGGCCGCGTTGCCTCGACACGATTCCGGCGATGAAAAAGCTGCTCGCAGAGGCTCGTGCTCATAAAGTGCCAGTTGTGTATTCGATCATCGCCAATAGTACGCCGGCCGATGTGATCAAGGACGTTGCGCCGCAGCCTGACGAACCGCATGTCCTTTCGGGCCCGGACAAGTTTCGCAACACCGATCTCGAGAAGATTTTGAAGGACAAGGGTGTCACCACCGTGATCGCCGTGGGCACTTCCTCGAATGGCGCGGTGCTCTACACAGCCAGCGGAGCAGCGTTTCGCGGCATGAACGTCATTATTCCAGTCGATGGCATGTCGGCGGTCGATCCTTACGCCGAATACTCCGCTGTTTTCACGCTCATGAATGCGCCACAAGTCTCAGCAAAAACTACGCTCACCAGAAGCGACATGATCAAGTTCTGAGAAATCGGATTCTGTAGCGACAGGAGATGCCGATGCTTGTGAGACGCCACTTTATTGTGGGCAGCGCAGCAATGGCGCTGGCGGGGGGCACCCTGTTCGGAACGCGAGGGTATGCCCATCACGGCTGGGACTGGGCCGACGAGAGCGAAAATTTTGAGCTGACCGGCGTGATCAAATCGGCCCAGCTCGGCAACCCGCACGGGCTGCTGACCGTCACCGCAAAGAATGAGGATTGGACCGTCGAGGTCGGTCAGCCCTGGCGCAACGAGCGCGCTGGGTTGAAGGACGCGATGCTGGCCAAAGGTGTTGAAGCGACGTTCCAGGGCCATCGCGCGAAGGATAAGAAAAAGCGGCTTATGAAGGCCGAGCGCATCATAATCGCCGGCAAGCTTTATAATCTGTATCCGGACAGGGACTGATCCCGCGTCGCTATGCTTATCGATGCGCTCACGGCGCTGCAAGACTGGGCGCCGGTCGCCGCCCTGCGGCATTCGCGCTGGACCTATGCCTCGGTCAACGCCGCCCACATCATTGGCATTGCGCTGCTGTTCGGGGCAATCGTGCCGCTCGATCTGCGGCTGATGGGATGGCGGCGCACTGTGCCGATCGGGACCATGGCTCGCGCCTTGCTGCCGGTCGCGACCGCGGGCCTCGGACTGGCGGTTATCGCCGGCTTGGCGCTTTTCTCGGTCCGGGCAGTCAAATATGCCGGCACTGGATTGTTTCAGGTAAAAATGGCGCTCCTCGCCTGCGCGGTGACCAACGCGCTCCTGTTGAAATACGCGGCGCAATGGGAGGCACAGCAGACGAAAACCGGGGTCGCGCCACCGCTGCGCTTGCGCCTGGCCGGCGCGCTGTCGATCGTGCTCTGGCTCTCGGTCATCGTCAGCGGGCGTATGCTCGCGTTCGTGGACTAGCGTCAGCCGCCGATTTTCCGATTTAGACCTTCCCCAGCGCGCGGAGGATTTTGTCCGGCGTGAACGGCATGTCGGTGAGCGGTTGCGCGCCCAGCGGACGCAGCGCGTCGTTGATCGCGTTCATCACCGAACCCGGGGCGCCGGCGGTGCCGGCTTCGCCCGCGCCCTTCGCGCCAAGTTCGCTGTCGGCGGTCGGTGAGACCACATGACCGCACTCGATGTCCGGCATTTCCGCCGCCATCGGGACCAGATAGTCGGCCATGTTGCCGTTGAGCATCTGTCCGCGCTCATCGTACAGACAATGCTCGAACAGCGCCGCGCCGATGCCCTGTACGACGCCGCCGCGAATCTGCTCGTCCACCAACTGCGGATTAATGATGGTGCCGCAATCTTCCACGCACCAATGCTTGAGAAGTTTTACGAAGCCGGTGTCGGTGTCGACTTCGAGATAGCTGCCCTGAATGCCATTGGTGAACGCGAAGGGC
>DAISKM010000541.1:0-2935 GCA_036820945.1 Pseudolabrys sp. | reverse complement strand
ACTCGGGATCACGCATTTATATGCGTCGCCGTTTCTCAAGGCGCGGCCCGGAAGCACCCACGGATACGACATTGTCGATCACGATCGGCTCAACCCGGAGCTTGGGGGCGACGAAGGCTTTGCACGCCTGAACGCGGCCCTGAAGGAGTGCGGACTCGGCCTCATTCTCGATTTCGTCCCCAATCACATGGTCGTCGGCAGTGCCGATAACGCGTGGTGGCTTGACGTTCTCGAATGGGGACCCGGATCTCCGCACGCCCGGTCTTTCGACATCGACTGGAACGCACTGCCGCATCGGCGCCACCCCGGACTGCTGCTGCCGATCCTCGGACGCCCCTATGGCGAGGCACTGCAGAGCGGCGAGATTCAGCTCCAATACGATCCCGCGAACGGGGCCTTCGCGGCCTGGTATTTCCAGCACAAACTGCCGATCAACCCGCAACGCTATGGCGAGATCCTGCGCACCATCGTCACCGCCGCTCATGCGGGCGATACTGAGATTGCGCGAGAGTTGATCGCGCTCGCGGACGACTACCGCGATCCCCGCTCCCCCTCCTATCGCGAAGCCCCAGACCTCAAACGGAGGTTGCGGGATATCGCGGGCGCCGCGGGGGTGATCGAGCGCGGGCTCGAGGCCTACGACAGCAAGACCGAAACCGGCGCGGGGTTGCTCCATCGCTTGCTCGAACGACAGCATTACCGCATCGCATATTGGCGCGTTGCGTTCTCCGCGGTGAACTACCGACGCTTCTTCGACATCAACGATCTCGCGGGACTGAGGGTCGAGGACCCGGCGACGTTTCGTGCCATCCATGCGCTGGTGTCGAGATTGATCGCCGCCGATCAGTTGCAGGGTTTGCGGCTCGACCACATCGATGGGTTGCGCGACCCCGCCCAATACACCAAGCGGCTGAGCCACATGGTCCGCAAATTGCGGCGCGAGGCGGGATTGCCGACGTCCTTCTATGTCATCGTCGAGAAGATTCTGGCCGACGGCGAAACGATGCCGCGTTTTCCGGGCGTTGCCGGAACGACGGGATACGAATGGCTCAATATGTTTTCGCATGTGCTCGTCTATGGACATGGGCTCGAGCGCATTGACGCGACGTACAGAGAGTTCGCCGGCGAGCAGAGGGATTTTGCCGCCATACTGGATGCGGCGAAGCAGCACGTGATCGAGACCATTCTTGCGAGCGAATTCGGCGTGCTCTGCGGCGCGCTGTCACGCATCGCTGCCGGCCATTTCAGCACCCGCGACTTCACCATCGACCGGCTGCGCGCGGCTCTGCTGCTCTATGTGCTCGAATTTCCGGTTTATCGCACGTATGTCACCGCCGCCGGCGCGTCCGAGCAGGACCGACGCTTGATCGAAGAGATCGTCTCACGCGCCCGCGCGCGATGGCGTGGGCCGGATCCGCAGATATTCGATTTTTTGCTGAGCGCAGTCACCCTCGATCTCGCGAGCAATCCAGGTTACAGCGCACCGCGCGTGCGCGAGTTCGCGCTCAAGCTCCAGCAATTCACCGGACCGCTGATGGCGAAGGCGATGGAGGACACAGCCTTTTATCGCTATCAGCGCCTGCTCGCGTTGAACGAAGTCGGCGGCGATCCAACGACAGGCGAGCTCAGTCTCGCCGCGTTTCACGGGCGACAGCGATTGCGCGCGGAAGCTGCCGCCCAGGGGCTGACGGCCACCGCCACCCATGACACCAAGCGCGGCGAAGATGCGCGGGCGCGTATTCTCGCTATCGCCGAACTTGCGGAAGACTGGGACGCAGCGGTGAAGGACTGGCACAGCCGCAATGCCGCACTGGTCCAACACCGGAACGGCAGGCGCCTCCCGAGCAGGTCGCACGAATACATGGTGTACCAGGCCCTGGTCGGCGCCTGGCCAGGCAAGACAGATACCGAATTGGTCGGGCGGACGCAGAACTATGCGGTCAAGGCAGCGCGCGAAGGCAAGGCGGAAACCAACTGGACCGATCCGAATGAGGCTTACGAGGCGGCGCTGCGTGCATTCGTGGCGGGCCTGCTCGACCCCGCGATTTCGGCGGGATTTTTGGCTTCGTTCGAAACATTCGCGGCGCGGACCACGCTCCTCGGCGCACTCAATTCGCTGTCGCAACTGGCGCTCAAGAGCCTGTTGCCAGGAGTGCCGGACTTCTATCAGGGCACCGAACTCTGGGACCTTTCGCTAGTCGATCCGGACAACAGGCAACCGGTGGATTTTTCCGCGCGTCAAAGCTTCCTGACCGAGGGCCGACTGCCTTGGGACACATTGGCATCGCGATGGCAGGACGGCCGGATCAAGCTTGCCGTGACGCATGCGCTGCTGGCCTTGCGGCAAGGCCTGCCCGATCTCTTCCGGCACGGGACTTATGAGCCGATCGAGGCCGCAGGACCGCACGCGGGCCATGTCGTTGCCTTTGCCCGTGCCTGGAAAAAGCAGCGGCTGGTGGTGGTCGTTGGCCGGCATTTCGCGCCTTTGACCGATGGCGGACGCCTTTGGCCGTCGGGCTGGGAGGCGACATTGCCCCTCCCCTTTGGCAAGTACAGAGACGTATTTGATCCGGCCGCAGCCGGTCACCGAAACGAAGTCTCGGTCGCGACTTTGTTCGCGACCTCGCCCGTCAGCGCGATGCAACTCGCCTGAAATTCCGCGTCCGTACCGTTGCTCGGTCGCGCTGACTAGGTGTGTGTACCGAAAACCTTATCCCACGTTGATGAGATGAGGGAATCACCTAAATTGACGCGATGGTTGCGCTCTTATGCTTTGTGGTTGCGATCCTAGCCTCGCCGTTAAAGTCGAGGAGCCGGCTTGAAGCAGAGAACGCGGCGCTCCGACATCAGCTCATTATATTGTGCCGTCAGCGCCCCGTGCGGGTGCGGCTCACCAACAATGATCGCTGGTTCTTTATCCAACTGTATCGATGGG
>DAISKM010000540.1:0-2962 GCA_036820945.1 Pseudolabrys sp. | reverse complement strand
TGACCAGCGCCAAGACCTTTAGCAGGGGAAGCGAGGCCGTCTCAGCTGAAACCGTCCGGCTTTGCGCCCGTTGCCCCTGCTGTCGCGCGAATCGGATGACGCTTAGAGCTGATCCAAGAAGATTGGATTCGAGTAACGTCTCGGCCGACTACGACACCAATGTCATCCTTGCGAAGCCTCTTGGGCGAATATCCTACAAATGGAAACCTGGGAGCCTGGCAATCAGATCAATCCCGTCGCTGGTTTTTGTAGAAATTGTCTAGTGCCGTGCAGCGGACCCAATTGCACTTGTTCTGTCCTCCTGGCGAAACTCTGCGTCATAATTCATGATTTCGCGCATCAGTCGTTCGATCAATTGCTGGCGGATCGTACCGTCCTGGCTGCAAGTTAATTCTGCCACCGTCTTTGCAATTGCGGTAATCACTTCATCAGTATCGATTGTGTCCGGCTCGCCGGTTGTTGCGGGATACTCAGCAAAAAAATCATCAATCAGTTCGACTATCATGCAATGAAGGCACGGTCGTTCCTGGTCGTCTCGCTCTTTTGACATGGATGCCCTTTCCTTTCAGCACAAATGTAGGCACTCGCTTGGATTTTGCCACGGCCGCGACCAATGCGGCCGACGCGATAGTCTAAATCGGCGCCGAACATTGACCCCCTGCGATTGAGTGTGCCGGTCAATAGCGGCTGGAGGCACCCTTTTTAGCCCGGCGTCATACAATTGGATTGGCGTGAGCATGTCTGCGCATCGCATGTCGCTTCAGGAATCAGGTCTCTGAAAGAATTTGTTTCAAGGATCTGACAGCAGATCGTCGTTAGCCGACAAAGTGCCCGAGCGCATCGAGTACTGTATCGATGTCATCCGGCGTATGATCGGCACAGATCTGGAAGCGAATTTCCTCATCGCCCTTCGGCACCACGGGGTAGGTCAAACCGGTGGCGAGGATGTAGTTACGGCGCAAATAAGCAACCAGCGCCGTGGTGCGTGCCGTGTCGCGCAGCAGCAAAGGCACGACCGGGTGCTCGCCGGGCAAGGTCTCGAAGCCGAGCCTAATGAGCCCAGCCTTGAAGCGCGTAATCATCAAGCGAAGATGCCGGAGCAGGGCTGCTCCGGACGGGCTGTCCACGGCATCGATCGCTTTAAGCGCAGCAGCCGCTTCCGCCGGCGTGATCGGGTTGGAATAGATGTAGAATGGAGAGGTTTCGCGCAGATACCGGATGATGATGTCATCCGCCACGACATAGCCGCCGTTGACGCCGAACGCCTTGCCCAGCGTGGCCACTAGTAGGTCGGCCGGTAGCGCGTCGGTGTACTCCTCGGTGCCGCGCCCCGTCGCGCCGAAGGCACCGACCCCGTGCGAGTCGTCGACCACCAAGATGGCATTTTCCGCGAAGCTGGCGTCGTAGGACCGCGCCAGCGTCATGATGCGGTCGAGCGGGGCATGATCGCCGCGCATGCTGAAAATGCCGTCGGTCACGACGATCGCACGGCTGCATGTCTTCGCCGCGAGCCCAAGCGCTCGCTCGAGCTCGCTCATGTCGAGATGTTTGTAGATGTGTTTCTCGGCTGGCCGAGCAAGCGCGATAGCATTGATGATGCAGTTGTGATTGAGTTCATCGCTGATCACCGCCGTCTTGTCGGTTACGAGGGGCGCGATGAGGCCCATCATTGTGGCATAGGCCGACGAGTACAGCATAGCGGCCGGACGACGGTGGAATGTAGCGAGACGCTGCTCCAACGCGACATGCGGCGACCAGGTTCCGCTGATGAAGCGAACCGCGCCGGGGCCAGTGCCATAGGCGGTGGCCGCCCTCTCCTCGGCCTCGATGATTTCGGAGCGCAGCGCCATGCCGAGATAGCTGTTGGAATTCATGCGCAGGAATGGGGTGTCTCCCTCACCCTCAATGAGATAGCGCGGGCCGTAGACGTCACGCCCCGGCACGACGCCGCAGATCACGCTTTCCCTGCCCTTGAGACGTCCGCCCTGCGCCATTTCGTCAAGCCGAGCGGCCAGAACACGCATCAACCCGTGGGTCGGCATGGTTGTCTCGCTTTTTATGCGCCGATCTTTCGCGCATTGATCCTTGCGCCCAGCCGCTCGCACATGTCGGCCATCATCGCCGAGAGATCGTACCACGGTGAGAAATTCCAATCCTGCCTTGCAACGCTCGCATCGAGCGAGTGCGGCCAAGTATCGGCGATCGACTGTCGCACGGGATCGACGTTCGTGCTGCCCTCGATGATCCAAAGGTTCGCGAGCACATCGCAACGGAAGGCGCCGAGCCATTACCAACGTCGCCGGAAGAGTATGTCGCCGACATTGACCGGGAGGAAACAAAATGGTCGGCGTTGGTAAAGAAATCCGGCGCGCGAGCGAAGTAACGTCTATTAGCTAAGGCCGAGCTCCTTGAATGACGGGTGGCTCGCCCGTGCGAATGGGGATCAGCATTGCATTGCGGGAACTCCTGCCGAAACCGTCGCCCGCCTAAGGCTCACGCTTCAAAAATAATCATCGCCATGAAGGCGCAAACATAAGGGCCGGAACTGCAGGCGTATCTCGCGAGGTAACAGTCCACTTGGAGGTGTGATGGTGTGATCGTTTTCCACCGGGAACTCGCGGTGGCGACCCATTGTGGCCGAAATCGAACGCTAACCGCTCCGGCAACATGTCTAGCAAAATGCGAGTGCGCACGCGGTGGCTTGTGGTGGCGGCTGTTCTGGCGTTAGCCCAGTCGGCCAGCGTGGCGGCGCAAGCCCAGTTTTTCTGGAACCAGCAGGATCAGCACAACAGGCAGCGCTCCCGGCAGCAGTCGGGCGGCCTTTTCGATTGGTTCGGCGGCGGCCTATTCGGTTCGCGACCCCGCGAAGACGATTCCTACCGTCCGCCGCGCCAGCGGCAGCAACAACCAAATCAACACACGCAACAACAGCCAAGCGAAAGCTCGCGCGCGCCGCCGCCGA
>DAISKM010000539.1:0-2984 GCA_036820945.1 Pseudolabrys sp. | reverse complement strand
GTGATGAAGGAATCGATCTCGGCGGCGGCGGCTTATGTGCGCTCGCGTGCGGTCGCCTTCGGCATCGAACCCCCGTGGTTCGACAAGCGTGACATCCACATCCACGTGCCGGAAGGTGCGACGCCGAAGGATGGACCGTCGGCGGGCGTCGCCATGGTCACGGCGATCGTCTCGGTGATGACCGGCATCCCGGTGCGCCGCGATCTCGCCATGACCGGCGAGATCACGCTGCGCGGCCGCGTGTGGCCGATCGCCGGTCTCAAGGAGAAGCTGCTCGCGGCTTTGCGTGGGGGCATCAAGACGGTGCTCATTCCCGAAGAGAACGCCAAGGATCTTGTCGAAATCGCGGACAGCATCAAGAGTGGGCTCGAGATCGTTCCGGTCTCGCGCATGGACGAGGTGCTCGCTCGCGCGATGACGCGCAAGCCGGAGCCGATCGAGTGGGACGAGACCATGACCACCGCAACGGCCGTGTCCGAGGAGGCCTCGGTCGAGGAGGAAACCTCCACGCTCACCCCGCATTGAACGATCACGGCACAGGTGGCCGAAAGGGAAGTTCACAGTGCAGACGGGTTCGACTGCGACTGCATCCGCGACCATCAAATCAAGGAGCCATGCTGACGCCAAGCCTTTTTGGCTTGAACGCCCGGGTCAGGAACGGACCTTGCGCGGTGCATAACGTGACTACCGAGGCAGCTGCGTAGTCGGTTTCCACTCGCGTGCGAGCTTCTCCGCCTGGGCTACCTGCTCCCGCGTCATCTTGTCGGCGGTATCTTTTAGAAACATCTCCGCGAAAGCGTTGCCCTGCGCCGCCGCCAGCGTAAACCACATGTATGCGCTAACGTAGTCCCCGCCATAGTTGAAATAGTACATCAACCCGACAACGGTCTGGGCCGTGACGTAACCTTGGTCAGCCAGCGGCCGCATAAGCCGCATGGCGGTCGCAAAGTCGCCTCTTGTATACGCAGTATAACCATCCTCTAACGACCCTGCCGCCACTGGCGCAGCAAGGCTAAACATCAGAAGGATGGCAGCGAGTGCGTATTTGAGCGTGAGCTTCATGGTCTGTAACCTTCGCTCCCACGCAGCCCCTAATAATACTCGCTCTCACGCGCAATGGCATAGATCAGCCGATGATTGTGAAGCGATCGCAGCAGGACAAAGCGAGCCGCGCGGGTGAGGCTTGATGTCGATCTCATTGAGCGCGTGCCCGTTTGGCTTTGAGCACGTCCGCTTTAGGCTGAGTGCGATTTTAAGCCCGTCCCTCGCGTGCCAATTCGCGGAGCAGAGTCTTCGTCAATTGCTCAAGGGAAGGTGTCTCCTCTTCTCGAATTTTTCACGTTGCACTGAGCGGACACGACGTAGTGATCGGAGCAAGCGAGCGAGCTCAGCCCAAACTTTGTGTCCGAACATCACGGAACGAAACTAGCCGCCTGCGGCTGTCATCCCACAACACGAGCCGAACGCAGCGAAAGCTTTGAAAGAGTGTGAGCCGACTGACGCTACGCAAATCAGGATTGTCCCGAAGCGTTTGCTGCAGCCGGTAATAGGGTATGCGGCTGCACAGATGGTGGACATGGTGGATGCCGATGTTCGCCGTGAACCAGCGCAGAATTCCCGGCAGGTCGTAATAAGAGCTCCCACGAAGCGACGCCTCATGAAAATTCCATTCCCGACCATGCGCCCAGAACGTCTCCTCGAACTGATGCTGTACGTAAAATAGCCAGACCCCCACCGAGCCTGCGAGGAGCGCTATGGGCAGGTGCACGAGCAGGAATGGCCCAATGCCGATAAACCAGATCAGCGCGGTGGCCGTGACAGCGATCGCCAAATTGGTCGCCATTGCGCTGATCCAGGCGTGCCAGCCGCCGCAGATCGAACCAAGCGGGAGCCTATGACGAAAGAGGAATTGGTAGGCGGGGCCGAGACCGAACATAACGAGCGGGTGCCGGTACAGGCGATAGCGAAGCCGGCCCCAGACGGTGAGTGTCTGAAATTCACGCACTGTCAGCGTGTCGATGTCGCCGACTCCCCGTCGGTCAAGATGGCCCGAGTTTGCATGATGAATCGCATGTGCGCGGCGCCAGTCGTCGTAAGGCGTCAGCGTCAAAACACCGAGAAACCGGCCCACCCAATCGTTCGCCAGACGATTGCGAAAGAAGGAACCATGTCCGCAATCATGCTGGATCATGAACAATCGTATGAGAAAGCCAGCAGCAGGCACTCCCAGCAAGAAAGATAACTCCCAATAGCCAAAATGAACCACTGCCCAAGCCAACGCCCAAAGCGCGACGAATGGCACGAGCGTAACCGCAATCTCGAAGATGCTGCGACTGTGACAGGGCTCACGATATCGCGCGAGAGCTGGTATCGTGCGCCGCGCAACATCGGCTGCTGGCGGGGCAGTGAACGCCCTTTTTTCTACCATCATGTGCACGACCTGCGTTGTGGGGTAAGGCCTTCCCGAGGCGTCGCAAGTGTAAAGTGGTTCGGCCTGTCCCGGTCACGACGCGCCGCCAAGACGGGGAGTACCATTAACCACGAAATAGAACCCATTGAAATCGCCCCGCTGTGCGACAGCGAGGAGGTGGCCTCCCTGCGCGATATCGAGAAGCTTATTCGCATGACTATTCCGGTGAGCGACAGACGCGCCAATCAACGGCGGGCGAAGCCTCCCTCCGCGACGAGCGCCTTTATCAAGTTGCCTGTCAATGCCAAGCGGCGGCACTGGCACCGCAAAGTCGCCATGGCCAACCAAACAAGGCGCCCGCGTGGTATCGATTCTGTTGCCTTCATACACGGCAAAGACCGGCCAGAGCGCGACCGTGCTCCACGCACGCAGCGTCGCGCTGGTCATTCACAAGGAACATAGCGTGCCCAAGGAAGAATTGTTGCAATTCGAAGGTCTCGTAACCGAGATATTGCCCGACGCGGCCGCAATAGACCGCGCCGTGCGGAACGCCCGCCTTATATTTGTTCAAGAC
>DAISKM010000538.1:0-2987 GCA_036820945.1 Pseudolabrys sp. | reverse complement strand
GGTGAGAAAACTAGGATTGAAGGGCGAGTAATGATGGAAAATGATCGACTACGGGGTGTAAAAAAATTTCGGTTGAAGTAGAATAGCCTATCGCCGCCAAGCAGCCATATTGTGCTGCTCGGGTTCCGGGGGACAACGTTTTCAGCGAGGCCGCAATGAAATTCCGAACAACGTCCCGCGCGTTCATCGCTGCTGCCGCATTTCTCGCGGCGATGTATGCGGTGCCCGCTGCGAAAGCCTTCACGATTGAAAACCAGGGTGGTGACGGCAGTGGCCGGGGCTTCCTCGATCTGGACAAGCCAGCGGCGCCGCCGGACCGTCAAGCACCTGTGTCTCGTTTCGGCAACGAAAGCGGACAGACCACCCTCAAACAGGGCAACACGACCTTCCAGTTCGGCCAGCAGCGCTCGTTCGGCGAACGATATAATTCCAATAACCTGTTCGATCCCTACGCTCGCGAAGGACGCTGAGCCGATCGCTAACGCTTCCGATTGAGGAAAGTCGCGAGCGCCTTTTGCGCCTCGGGCGACGCCAACCGCGTCTTGAAGACTTCGACCTCCTCGTCGATGCGGGCAATGGTCTCCTCGACAGAACCGCGCATCAAACGGCGTGCGGCGATCACGCTCTCAGGCGGCAAAGCGGCAATTTCTCGCGCGATTTTGAGAGCTTGCCCGTCGAGTTCAGCGGCGGGGACCACTGTATTGACTATGCCGGCGCTTCTGGCCTCCTCCGCGGTCAGGGGCTTGCCCATTATCAACAGCGAGAAGGCACGGGCATGCCCCATCAGCCGCGGGGCGATGAGGCTCGAACCCGCCTCCGGCAGCAATCCGAGTGACACGAAGGGAGTCAGTAGCACCGCGCTGTCGCTTGCAATCACCTGATCGCAATGGAGCAGCATGGTGGTTCCGACGCCCACAGCGGCGCCGCTAACGGCCGCGACAATCGGTTTTTCGCAACGCGCCAACGTATGCAGGAAGCGGACGATCGGTTCACCAAGCGAGCCGCTTCTGGCCATAACGATGAAGTCGTTGAGATCGTTGCCTGCGCAAAAGACATCCTGAGTGCCGGCGATGATCAGGCATCGGACGCTATCCAACTTGCCCGCATCCTCGATGGCGTTCGCCATCGCCTCATACATTGCAAGCGTGAGCGCGTTTTTCTTCTCCGGCCGGTTCATCCGGATCTTGCGCACCGGGCCTTCGTTGCTGATGAAAACGTCAGGCATCCATTGTTTCACTGTCGAACAAATGAGTCAGAAATCGGGTGGCTTCAGGCGGGCTCAACCATCAGCTGATGCATATCCGCAACTTTGGAGCATCGCCATGGCACGAGGCTATTATAGTACGATCTTCGAACAGTCGGCCGACGAGGTCTGGAACGTCATCCGAGACTTCAACAACTATCCCGTCTGGGTCGATGGCGCGGGAGAAAGTGAAATCGAGGCCGGCAAGCGGGGCGATGCCGTCGGTGCTGTGCGCAACGTTCTATACCAGGGCAAGAGAATACGCCAGAAACTGCTCGCCATGTCTGACGTCGATCGCTCGCAGACCTACGAATTTGCGGATGCAGGGACGATGCCGGTGCAAAATTACCGGGCAACCCTGCGGCTCACGCCCATTGTTGACGGCGATCGAACGTTCGTGGAGTGGTGGGCAACGTTCGATTGCGAGCCTGATCGCCGCGAGGAGCGGGTTGGGTTTTTTCGTGAGTCGTTCGCACGATGGCTGGGCTCGTTGCGGCGGAAGCTCGATACACAAAGTGCCGGCCGCTAGATCGCCTTCGCCATCTCGCGCAGCTTGAATTTCTGGATCTTGCCGGTGCTGGTCTTCGGAATTTCCGCGAACACCAGGTAGCGTGGGCATTTGTACGAAGCCAGATGCTGGCGGCACCACTCGATCAGCTCGTCCGTGTTCGCCTTTGCATCGGGCTTCAATTCGACAAAGGCACAGGGCGTCTCGCCCCACTTATCATCCGGTTTGGCGACTACGGCGGCGGCGGCAACGGCAGGGTGCTTGTACAAGGCGTCTTCGACCTCGATCGAGGAGATATTCTCACCGCCGGAGATGATGATGTCCTTTGATCGGTCCTTGAGCTGGATGTAGCCGTCCGCATGCATCACGCCGAGGTCACCGGTGTGAAACCAGCCGCCGACAAATGCCTTCTCGGATGAGGTTTTGTTTTTTAGATAGCCTTTCATGATGACATTGCCGCGCATCATGACCTCGCCGAGCGTCTCGCCATCGCGCGCAACAGGGATCATTGAGTTTGGGTCGAGCACGTCGAGCGATTCCAGCGCACCATAGCGGACGCCCTGCCGCGCCTTTCTCTCCGCTTGCTCGACAGCGCTGAGCGCGCTCCATTCGCTGTGCCAGTCGTTCACCACGGCAGGGCCGTAGGATTCTGTCAGTCCGTAAAGATGCGTGACGTTAAAGCCCGCCTCTTTCATGGCTGCGAGCACTGCCTCGGGCGGCGGAGCCGCCGCGGTGAAGAACTCAACGACATGCGGCAACGGCTTTTTTTCGTTCGCCGGCGCGTTGAGCAGTGTAGCCATCACGATGGGAGCCCCGCACAAGTGCGTCACCTTGTGCGTGGCAATGGCATCATACATCGTCGGTGCGCGCACGGCTCGCAGGCACACATGCGTGCCTGCGACAACCGAGATCGACCACGGGAAGCACCAGCCGTTGCAGTGGAACATCGGCAGCGTCCACAGATACACGGGGTGCTTGGCCATGGAGCACGTGACGACATTCCCGATCGCAAGCAGGTAGGCGCCGCGATGATGATAGACGACCCCCTTTGGATCTCCGGTGGTGCCGGACGTGTAGTTGAGCGAAATTGCGTCCCACTCGTCGTCAGGCATTTTCCAGGCGTAGGCAGGGTCGCCTTCCGCAACAAAATCCTCGTATTCAAGTTGGCCAATTCGCTCGCCAGCGCCGTGGTATTCCGGGTCATCGCAGTCGATCACTATCGGTTTGACTTTACAG
>DAISKM010000537.1:0-2989 GCA_036820945.1 Pseudolabrys sp. | reverse complement strand
AAGATCAGCTTCCATCCATGGGGTGTTCGATTAAGTGGAAGCACTGAGATGGTTACAATGGCCCAATGGCGGACATTGCGACCTCGAATTTTGATATCCGCTTTGCTCCCAAAAGCAGATATTTGAAGCGCACTAGCCGATGTCCGCTAAGGGTCAAAAGCAGACGGGTGCAGTGCAACTGGGGATGTGCGCTTTGCCCTGAAAGGGGACATGTGCGGTGCAAGTGGGGATGTCTGCTATGGGCCATAGCGGACATTGCGCGAGACGTTTGGCGGCGATCAAAACCTAGTGGTCGCGAAGATGAATAAGCCGCTTACCGAGATTTTCCCCGCGATAAAGTTCGGCGATTGCACCCGGGCAATTTTCGATGCCCTCAGACATATCTTCGCGATATCGCAGCCGGCCCTG
This sequence comes from Pseudolabrys sp., assembly GCA_036820945.1. Lineage (GTDB taxonomy): Bacteria > Pseudomonadota > Alphaproteobacteria > Rhizobiales > Xanthobacteraceae > Pseudolabrys. The sequence continues at coordinate 2,581 of DAISKM010000537.1, read as the reverse complement.
GCGGACCCATTCGGCGAGCCGGGTCACTGCTTCTTCGTAGCGATGCTGATAGTCAAAAATCAGAAACCCGGCCATTCGCGCCCGCTTCACCAGAATATGGCGCTCAACCCGAGGACCGGTTGGCGGGGGATCCCAAATCGAGATCGAAGCTGTGCCGCAAATGACGACCCGGGCGCCGACGGCAAGCTGCGGTAGAACCGCGTCGCTGATCGGGCCGGCCGTATTATCGAAGTATACATCGACGCCACGCGGGCACGCCTGCCTCAGCGCATCGGCAAGGCCGCCGCTCTTATAGTCGATCACCTCGTCGTATCCGAATTCTTCTCGGCACAGGTTGCTCTTGATCGGGCCTCCAGTCAGGCCGACGGTTCGGCAGCCCATCAGCTTCGCGATCTGGCCCACAGCCGAGCCAACCGCCCCTGCCGCAGTCGAAACCACAACGGTGTCACCAGGCCGCGGCTGCCCCACATCGAGCAGACCGAAATAGGCGGTGACGCCATTTAGTCCGAGCACTCCGAGTGCAAGAGACAGCGGCAGATCGCTTTCCTTTATCTTGCGCGTGATCGTGCTGCCGTCAGAGATCGCATACTCCTGCCACCCCAGCATTCCCATCACCGCATCGCCCTCTTGGTAATTCGGATGACGTGAAGCCACGATCTTGCCTGCCGAGAACGCCCGCATCACCTCGCCGAGGCCGACCGGGATAGAATAGTTCGCGACAGCAGAAACCCATCCGCGCATCGCCGGCTCAACGGAAAGATATTCGTTGCGAATCAGAAACTGTTTATCGGCAATCTCCGGGACGGATGCCGCAACAATCTCGAAGTTATCTGCTTGTGGAATACCCGTCGGACGTGACTTCAAGCGGACCTGACGGTTGGCTTGCGATTTCATGATGCGCCCCCAAGAGAAGCCGTCGTGCTAGCTAGAATTGCACATATGGGGAGGCTGGCAATATCCGCTCTACCCCCGAAAGCCGACATGTGCGGCGCAACTAGCGATGTCCGCTATGGGCCATAAGCGGACATTGCGGCAGTATGATATGCTGTTGGGACGGCACAACACGAAATCGCTATGACAAAGCGTCAGACAATTTTCAGGGCAGTAGGCGCGTGTGCAGCTGGTCGCTGCCTTCGTGCCGTGGATTTGGATCGCACTGCTGGATCTGGCGAAAAGCGGTGCTGGCCGGGACCGTAGAAGCCCACGTCGACCCTTGCCCGCCCGCTCGAACGTCACGTGAAAGTGGCGCGGATCGCATCTATGCAGGCCGCACAGGATTCCGCACATGCCTTGCAGGGTGCGTGTCTCTCATGCTTGCGGCATTCGGTTTCGCACGTCTGGCAGATGGGCTGAACGGCCCGTGCAAAATCACGCAAGTTCTTTGAATTCGAGATCGTCAGAACGCGCAGCGCATTACATGCGGCAACGAGCTCTTCGACCGATTTCATGCAATCGGCGATCGAGATGTCCCCGGCCTTGACCACTCCAATGCAATGATCGATGCACTCTTGACCTTTCAGGACACACTCGGCGGCGGCCGATGCGAGTTTCGGATATTGAATCCCCGCGGCGCCATGGCCGCTGTGGTCCTGGCTCTGCTGAGCAAGAGCGTGAACGCCACCGGCGACAAGCGCGGCTGTGCCAACGGCGGCTGAGAAAAAACTCTCCGATTCATAGACCGTCTCCGTGATGAAGGTGTGTTCCGGGGACCCAGTTAGCGATTTCATGCACCGCATCCCCAACGCCGCTTTTTATCGGATCGTCGTTTCCACCAATCCTTGATCGGGAACGATCGCCCAAGCACGGCTCCATTCACTTGAAACGAACGGGAAGACCAGCGATGGCAATGGCGTAAACAGACTGCCAAAGATTCGCTATCGCAACAAGGACAATGACTCGCATGATTGCCGCCCATATGAGATCCGGCCACTATCGGTGGCGTACTGGCGTCGGTTAGTAGACCGCGAACAGTCCGGGCCATTCAGGGCTAAGAAATCCGATCACTGGTAGGAGCGGCTTTTGCGCACGCGCCGCAAGTGGCCACGAGGCGGCCGCGCCGCCGCTTTGGGCGAAAAGCGAACAATCTATTCGGGTATGACCTCGCCAGATCCGCCCGCCTTGGCGGGAAAGTCTTTCAATTTGGGAAGCCCGTCCTTCATCGGCAACACTGCATCTGCGTAGTGCAAGGGGAGCACCGGCTCGAAGGCCACACTCGGGATCACTGCAGGACGGACATCGGTCAAACCGAAGGTCGGATGATAGGTCATTATATGGCCGCCGCACTTCGTACAAAATTGCCGGTCGCTTATTTCTGTCTTCTTAAACCGGCCTAGGAACTCCGCTCCTTTGCTAACCCTTACATTCTCGGCGTTCCACAACATGTAGGCGCTCACTGGTGCGCCGGAATAGGATCGGCAGGATTTGCAATGGCAATAACCCATCTCTATTGGCGCGCCCCTTACCTCGATCTCCACTGCCCCACAGAAGCAGGTCCCCTTATGTGCGGCAGCCATGCCGCCTCCAAAAAAAAATTGGACCCAGGTGCTTCAGCGAGGACGTCCGCTAAGGGCCAAAAGCAGAC
>DAISKM010000536.1:2384-2991 GCA_036820945.1 Pseudolabrys sp. | reverse complement strand
AGAGAGAAGAGATTGGCCACGCCCCAGTGCTCGGTGATCTTGCCGTCGCGCACGCGCATCACGTCCACGGTCTCGAACTGGATTTTGCGACCGGTTGGCGCCATGCCGAAGAACTCGCCCTTGTGCGTGCCGTGGTAGGTTTTGTAGGTCGTCACCCTGTCCCCATCGGCAAGCTGCCAGTGGATGTCCGCGTGGAAGTCCGGGAAGGCAGCGCGCAGAACCTTGTAAAGCTCGCGCGCGCCAGCCTTGTCCGGCGTGCGTCCCGGCTGCGGCGTATGGTCGAGAAAATCGTCGGCAAACAATTCCTCGAACACCTCGAAATTCCCGCCGCCTTGCACTTCCTCGGTGTTCCGCCGAACAACTGCCTTCGCCGCTTCGCTGACGCTGATTTTGGTCATGATGGTCCTCCAGCCAATTAAAAATGCTCCGTGATGGCGCCTCTTCGATGTCCGCTATGGGCCAATAGCGGACTCAAGTTCTTGCGCACCGTAAACCCCGCCTCGGACTTTGCCGTCCTCACTCGCGGCCTCCCCGGTTGTCGGATTCGCCCTCCGAGATAAACTCCTATCGGGAGGACACTGCGTTGGCCGCTCTCTTATCGAGTCCA
>DAISKM010000536.1:0-2374 GCA_036820945.1 Pseudolabrys sp. | reverse complement strand
ACGCGAAATGTCCGCTTATGACCCAAAGCGGACATTTCGCGTCGCACGCGCCATGTCTGCTTTACCCCCAAGAGCGGACATTGGCGCTGCACAAATCGATTTCTGCTAAGTGCCAACAGCGGACATTTCGACTGCGCGCGCGCGACTGAAAATCGATCAAAATTAGAGTGTGATCGCTTGGATTGAGTAGCGTTCGACCAGGCGTGGCTTTTGCAATGGCATAGTGCTTTCTCCGTGGTTGTCGTCAGATTTACTGAAAAGGGGCATGTCTCCGTGACGGCTGGTTAGCTCTTTATGAGTGCAGATCGGCATTCATTCGGTTCGACCGTTGAGTCCGCCGAACCAAAGCATTTGTTGCAAGAACCCAGAATGTGCTCACCACCGAGCCGAATGTGACCATCAAGCCAACTGGGTGCCATAACTCGTTGGCGGATCGGTCATGACGTGCATGCTCGGCTCTTCCAAGATCATCAACGACGAACTGGCGGGCCAACCGGCCCATGCCGATCAGCTTGGCGCGTTCGATAAACTCGGCGTTTGATATGCGAGCGCACACCCACGCTTTTCTCAATTCAAGCCAGGCTTTCATTGCTCATGCTTCATTGCGAATGCGAGCGACGACTTTGTTCCTACTAGTGTGGACGGATATAGGCTCAGCTGGCGCTCTCTTCTTGGAGAACTCTGCTGCAATGAGGATGCCTTTGATCTTTTCGGACTCTCGTTGCTTGCGTTCGCGACCAGAGCGGATTCGCAGTCACGGCCTGCGTCACGTGAATAACGACAGCAACTTACCGCGCTCTCAGGGTGCGCCAGGATCTCGTCGATTTGATTGGAGCGCTGCAGCCACACTGGCAGCTCGAGGAATTGCATAGCTCCACCATCGCGACACGTTTGCTTAGTCCCCAAACGGGCAGTTTGTCGGGTGTCCAAATGGGAAATCAGAGCAAGGTCCTACCTACGGCAGCAAGGACATCCAATCCCGCCGACGACTTCTCCCGGATACTGCGGCTGTAAGGCTGGCTTTCTAGCGGAGCTTTTATGGCGACCAAATTCGGCTATGCGCGTGCGGCGTTTAGATAGAACGGCCCTATGCCCGCTATTGCCTTTCTTGCATGGATTGGGTTGGCACTCGTCGCGCTGCTATTCGTCGCAGATGCGGCGTTGGTCGATGATGGGCCCGCCATTGTCGTCAGCCAACGCATCGGTCTACCCGAGCCATGGCATCCCGATCCGGCACAAACTCCCACCCCAAACCCAATACCCACGCCAGAAATGACCTCGCAGGTCGTTATTTCAAACCAGACCGCGTCGGAGACTGAGGACCAAGCGATCAAGCCCGCAGTGCTCGCGGCGCGGGCCGAAGCGCGGCCAAAAAAGGAAAAGCGAGTCACCCGGCAGCCAAGCAAACGCCCGCAGATCTACGTTCAACAGAAACACGTTCAACAGAGCAATTTGTTCGACAAATTTTCTATTCGGGATCAGTAGGTCGAGGCTCGCGTTAGAAGGTCCAGCATTACAACGCCTTGTTGCTTTCCTTCACCGCGTCGGCATCGACATAAACCTCGCTGCCCATCTGTTGGAATTTCTCCGACATCTGCGCCATGCCCTGTTCCTTCTCATTCAACGTGGCCGCATAGTCTCGCACGTCCTGCGTGATCTTCATCGAGCAGAATTTCGGGCCGCACATGGAGCAGAAATGCGCTACCTTGTGCGCTTCCTTGGGCAGCGTCTCGTCGTGATACTCGCGCGCGGTATCGGGGTCCAAAGACAGGTTGAACTGGTCGACCCAGCGGAATTCGAAGCGCGCGCGTGACAGCGCGTCGTCGCGCAGCTGCGCGGCCGGGTGCCCTTTGGCGAGATCGGCGGCGTGCGCGGCGATCTTGTAGGCAATTACGCCTTCCTTCACGTCGTCGCGGTCGGGCAGGCCGAGATGCTCCTTCGGCGTCACGTAGCAGAGCATCGCGGTGCCGAACCAGCCGATCATGGCGGCGCCGATCGCGCTGGTGATGTGGTCGTAGCCGGGCGCAATGTCGGTCGTGAGCGGGCCGAGGGTGTAGAACGGCGCCTCGCCGCATTCCTTCAGCTGCTTCTCGACGTTGATCTTGATCTTGTGCATCGGCACGTGGCCGGGGCCTTCGATCATCACCTGGCAGCCTTTCGCCCAGGCCACTTTCGTGAGCTCGCCCAGCGTCTCCAGTTCGGCGAACTGGGCGCGGTCGTTGGCGTCGGCGATCGAGCCCGGGCGCAGGCCGTCGCCGAGCGAGAACGACACGTCGTACTTGCGCATCAGGTCGCAGATCTCGTCGAAGCGCTCGTAGAGGAAGCTCTCCTTGTGGTGCGCGAGGCACCACTTCGCCATGATCGAGCCGCCGCG
>DAISKM010000535.1:0-3000 GCA_036820945.1 Pseudolabrys sp. | reverse complement strand
CGTGGGCCCACGCTTTACCCGGTTGCATGCTCGCCCCAGGCATGGTCGGCGGCCACACCCTTTGCGCTGCTGGGGACGTTGCTCGGACTGGAATTCGACGCCGAGGCCAGGGAGATCCGATTGCGAAACCCGCATCTGCCACCGTTTATCGAAGAACTGACAATCAAGGGATTGCGGCTCGGCGATTCGGCAGTCGACCTGTGCTTGCATGGGCGACGCGACGACATTTCTCTGCGCATCTTGCGCAATGACGGCAATATCCGGGTGGCGGCAATTTACTACTAGTAAGATTCCGAACCCAGGCAGGAACAGGTCTGTGGGGATTGAGTTTATCCGATGGCCGCGCGAGTCCCCTGGTCCCCCCAAACCGCGTGGCTGTTAGGGCCAAGAGCATCGTGACGCCTTGGCCCTTTCTTCGGGAAGCCGGTCAGACTGCCGCGATGGCTTCGATCTCCAGCAGGAAATTCGGATTCGCAAGTCCGCGCAGCACGCAAAGCGTGCTGGCCGGCGGATCGTTGCCAAAATGCTCCTGGAGAATCGCGCGGGCTTTCGGCACATCGTGCGGATTGCAAATATAGATTGTCACCTTCACCACATCCTTCAGACTGGCGCCGCCGTCCTCCAGAGCGAGGGTCAGGTTCGTCATCACCATTTTGGTTTGCGCACCGAAATCATCCGGCGGCAATACCTTTCCGGTGGGATCGGCGGCGACCTGGCCCGCACAGAAGACGAGCTTATTCGCCCCCTCGGCGGTTACGACGTGAGAATAGTTAGCGAAAGGCTTGTGTGCTTTTGCCGACGACTTGCGCGTCAACGTTGCCATGGCGCTCTCCATTTACTGCGCGTTGTCCTGCGTCTTTGCGACTGACCGAAACCAGCGACAATAGGCCCCTAGGCCGCTGTCGAAATTGCGTGATACGGTTTCTCGGGGGGAAACACTATGTCAACACTGAATCGCCGCGCACTGCTTTTTGCCGCCACCGGTGCTGTTGCTGCTGGTCTCGGCAACCGCCCCCGAGCATGGGCGCAAGCATCGGATTGGCCGAACAAGCCGGTAAGATTCATCGTTCCACTGGCGCCAGGGGGCGCTATCGATTTTATCGCTCGCGCAACGGGCGAGCGCATGTCGCTGACAATCGGACAGCAGGTCGTGGTGGAAAACCGGACCGGCGCCGGAGGCACCATCGGCATGGACGCCGCAATGAAAAGCCCTCCGGATGGCTACACGGTTCTGATTACCAATGACAATGCCGCGAGCGCGCCGCACATCATGAAACTCAGCTACGACTACACAAAGGAAATGATCCCGGTGTGTTTTCTTGGGCGGCACGGGCAAATCCTCGCCGCGCACAACTCAGTCGGCGTAAGCAACCTCAAGGAGCTGATCGAATACACGAAAAAGAATCCGGGCGTTGGCGTTGCCACCTCCGGTGTCGGATCAAATCAGCATGTCCTGTGCGAATGGCTCAAGAAAGAAACAGGGGTCAAATTCGATCACGTGCCTTATCGCGGCGCAGGTCAGGCGATCAACGATTTCATCGCTGCACACGTCAAAACGGCGATCCTTGGCCCGACGTCGATGATGCAACACGCGCAGGCAGGCACCATCAAGATGCTTGCATCGTCTGCTGGCAGCAGAAGCAAAGTGCTGCCTGATGTGCCGACCATTGAAGAGTCCGGCTACAAGGGCATCGTCCTCGAGGCATGGTATGGCGCTTTCGTTCCGGCCAACACACCACCGAAGCTGGTTGCGCGCTTGAATGAAGAAATCAACAAGGCGCTCAAGGACCCGAAGTTGATCGATACCTTCGCCAAAGGCGCGATCGAGCCCGTCGGCGGCAAGGCGGAGGACCTTGGCAGGCTGGCGAAGGCAGATTCCGAGAAATACGCGCGCCTTGTGAAAGAGCTCAATCTGGTGACCAATTGACCAAGCGGGCACGTTGTAGAGCGCGACGGCGCTTTGCGGAAAGCCGGTTCACAACCACAGCACCTTCCTTCGCAATTCCAGATCGTCTTTTAACAATGCCGAGGTACCGGTCCACGTGACCGAGCCGCGCTCGAGCACCACGGTCCGATCCGACAAGGCCAGTGCAAGATCGAGGTGATGGTCGACGATCACAATCGCGATCTCCTCTCGAAGGCGGTCGAAGACCTCGAACAGTTCCTGAGTGACAGCGGGGGAAAGCCCTTCGAATGGTTCATCGAGCAGCAGCACGCGCACGTTGCCCGCCAGCGCGCGCGCGACGGCGACCATCTGCTGCTCGCCCCCGGACAAATAGTCGGCCGGCGTATTCCAACGTTCCGCCAACCGCGGAAAGACCTCGATGATGCGCCCGTCATTCCAGCGAATCCCGTCTCCCCCCGTGCGTTTGAGTCGGCCGAGCACCAGATTGTCGGCAACCGTCATGCCGGCGAATAGTCCGCGCCCCTGGGGCACGTAGCCAATTCCCCGACGTGCAATCTCGGCCGATGGCAGGCCAACAGTTTCCTGATCGAGGAGTTTGATCGAGCCTGCTTCCGGCCTGGCAATTCCGACCAGGCTCTTCAACAGCGTCGATTTCCCGGCCCCATTGCGCCCCAGCAAGGCGACGATCTCGTGCTTGCGCACGTCAAAGGAAACGCTGTTGAGGATGTGGCTTTTGCCATAGAACGTGTTGACGCTGTCGACGGTGAGGAGCCGATCGGGCTCAACGACGGATTTACGCTGCTCGGCAACGATGGCAGCGGTGCCAGAGCCGATATAAACCGCGCGCACCTTGTCGTTGTTGCGGGCATCCTCGACGGTGCCGTCAACGAGAACAGCGCCATCATTCATGACAGTGACATGATCAGCGATCCTGAAGACACGGTCGATGTCGTGCTCCACCAGCAAGATCGGAATTTCCGCTGAAATTGTCTTGATCAGCTTCGCAATGCGCTCCCGCTCGGCGACTGCAAGTCCGGCCAACGGCTCGTCCAATAATAGAATTCGCGGTTGCGTTGCCAATGCAAGGCCCATAT
>DAISKM010000534.1:0-3003 GCA_036820945.1 Pseudolabrys sp. | reverse complement strand
CTGTTCTGGGATGTAATGCGTCAGCGCGGAAATCAATACCGCGAACACATGGCGGAGACCGCTCCGCATGTACTCGACTATAAAGTCGAGCTCGTCGTCGACGGACGTACGCTCGATCGTCCGGTAAACTATTGCATCGTGCGGATTGTCCCGCCGGTAGGCGTTGAAATCGATCCCAAACTACGGCCATTCATTGTCGTAGACCCGCGCGCCGGACATGGCCCTGGCATTGGCGGTTTCAAAGCCGACAGTGAAATCGGCGTTGCGTTGAAGGCCGGCCATCCTTGTTATTTCGTCGGTTTTCTCCCGGATCCCGTTCCGGGACAAACCATCGAGGACATCGCTCGCGCCGAAGCGATATTCATTGAAAAAGTCACGGCTGCGCATCCGCAAGCCAGCGGCAAACCTTGCGTGATCGGAAATTGCCAGGCGGGCTGGGCAATCATGATGCTGGCCGCTCTTCGCCCGGAATTGTTCGGCCCTATCATCGTTGCCGGATCGCCGCTCTCCTATTGGGCAGGCGTGCACGGCAAAAATCCCATGCGCTATTCGGGTGGGTTGCTGGGCGGCAGCTGGCTGACCGCGCTGGCGAGCGACCTCGGCCACGGCAAGTTCGATGGTGCTGGATTGGTGCAGAATTTCGAGAATCAGAATCCAGCGAACACGCTCTGGGCCAAGCAATACAGTCTCTATTCGAAGATCGACACGGAAGCCCCGCGCTATCTGGGATTCGAGAAGTGGTGGGGAGGCCACGTCAACCTAAACGCGGAGGAAATCCAATTCATAGTTGACGAACTGTTCATCGGCAACAATCTCGCCGCGGGGCGAATTCAAACATCGGACGGCACCACGATCGACCTGCGAAACATCCGTTCGCCAATCGTCGTATTCTGCTCGAAGGGCGACAATATTACGCCGCCGCAACAGGCGCTCGATTGGATTCTCGATCTGTACGAGAACATTGACGACATACGGTCCTGCGGACAGACCATCGTCTACACCATTCATGAATCGGTCGGCCACCTTGGTATCTTCGTTTCCGGTGGCGTTGCGAAAAAAGAGCATGGAGAGTTTTCGAGCAATATCGACCTGATCGATACCCTGCCGCCCGGTCTTTACGAGGCGATTTTTGAGGACAAGACCGCAGATACGGCCAACCCGGACCTCGTGAGCGGAAATTGGGTAATGCGGTGCGAAGCGAGAACGCTCGACGACATCCGCGCGCTTGGCGGTAACGACATGGCCGACGAGCGACGTTTCGCAACGGCTGCACGCGTTTCCGAAATAAATCTTTCCCTCTACCGCACCGTTGTGCAGCCGATGGTGCGGGCGTTCGTCGGCGCCCCGGTGGCGGACTGGATGCGACAACTCCATCCCCTGCGCCTGCAATACGAGCTCTTCTCCGACCAAAACCCGGCGATGGCTTCGATTGCTGCGCTTGCTGGACAAGTTCGCGATAACAGGAAAGGCGTGGCCAGCGATAATCCCTTTGTCGCGATGCAAGAGAATTTCTCCAATCAGATCGTGACTGCGCTCGATGCATGGCGCCAGGCAAGCGAGACATTGTCTGAGCGGATGTTCCTTGCAATTTATGGCTCACCGACGCTCCAGGCCGCGGTGGGCATCGATCCCGCCGCGACAAGCCGCTTGCGAAAAGCGGCCAAGAATCCGCTGCATCGGGAGCTTCTGCAAAAACGTATTGCCGAGCTCAAATCGCGTATCCCTGTCGGCGGCCTTCGTGCAGCTGTCATTCGTAGCCTCCTTTATGCGGGGATGAAACGTGCTGCTGTTGATGAGCGAGGCTTTGAATTGGCTCGCCACATCCGCGAGGCGCACGGCGACATACCGATCGCGGACTTCAAGGCGCTCGTGCGCGAGCAGTTCAATATCCTGTTGATCGATCAAGAAGCGGCGCTTGCTGCCATTCCATCAATGTTGCCGCCCGAAATGGAAACCCGCGAAAAAGGCTACGACCTCATCAAACAGGTGTTGAGTGCACGCGGCGAATTGTCCGCTGAAGACAAGAAAAGAATAAGCGAAGTGGCGCGGCTGTTCGGCCTCGAGGCCGGCGGCACCCGGCCGCAACTTCGCGAAGTTCCGAAAAAACCCCAGGCAAAAGCTTCCTGATACGTCGCCGAAAACATCGCCAAGGTACTAGTTAGCGGTACTGTTTCCATGCCTACCCCCGCGGAGGCTGCGAAGATGTCCAACGCTGACAAGGTTGCCCTAAAACAGGCGACCGTTGCATGCAAGGCGGAGCTGAAGGGCATGAAAGTCAGGTGGCCCGCGAGCCGGAAATACGTCAAAAATTGCAATCATAAGGACGGCGGCTCTCAAAGACCAACATGAACATCACCCAAGTGCGCAGCACGGTGAATGTGAAGAGTCTCCGGAAGCAGCGATCCCCGGAATGGGGATGTGACCCGATGTATTGAACGCGCGGATTCAGGTGTAACTCGCCGACGGAGCCGCAGCCCATTGAACGATTTGCTGCATAGTCTTCATGTCTGCTTGTGGCACAAAGCGGACATACCGAGTTGCACTGCACATGTCCGCTTTCGGGGGTAAAGCGGACATGGCCTGTTGCGGCGCAAATGTCCGCTTATGACCCACAGCAGACATTCTCTCGTAGCAACAACTAAAAATGTGATGTCAGAGAAAATTCGTCCGACATCAGCCGTAGCGCAGCTTCATCGCCAGGATCGACGCCATCAGGATTACCGTCACCGCGCTGGAGCAGATCAACGGCCAATCCCCGATACCAAGCCCGTAGATTAGCCAGAGTGCCACGCCGATGGTGCACGCGGCGGTCGCTGGCAGCGACAGCGCGCGTGTTTCCTTTTCGCGGATCACCTTGAGCACCTGCGGCAACCAGCACAGAGTCGTGAGCATGGCACCGATGGCGCCGCTAAAGTTGATGAGCGAAGCGAATGTCATGCCTTTGTCATAGTCGGCTATTCACGGACCTGGGCAGTTATGACAAATAAGCCCTTACTTTCATTC
>DAISKM010000533.1:442-3004 GCA_036820945.1 Pseudolabrys sp. | reverse complement strand
TGCACATAGTTCGTCATCTCGGTGCGCACCACCCAGACCGTAATGACTATCGACACGGCAATGCCGAGGAGGGCCGTTGCGCCGATGAGTACGGCGAAGAAGACCGGTCCATGTGAAGGCACCAGGCATACGGCAGAGATAAAGAATACGCTGGTGAAATGGATCACCACCGGGCTCATGAATGTGCGAGGGCCCCGTTGATCCTTGTTGCTGAGATATCCGGTGCCGAGCGACACCGCGACAAACAAAAGCGCAAGCAACGTGGCGCCCGCAGTGCCGAGCAAGAGGTAGAATTCATGCCAGGCGTGCAGCGATTCCATAACAACTATCCTCGTCCAACGAATGGCATCTTGTTGGCCATCACCGTCATGAAAAGGACGTTTGTGTCGAGGGGCAGACTCGCCATGTAGACGACAGCGTTGCCGACATGGTCGGCCTCCATGCGCGGCTCGATCATCTTGCGGCCGTCAGGCTGCAGGACGCCTTCACCCTGCACCATACGCTCGGTCAACGGCGTCGCGGCATTGCCGATGTCGACCTGGCCACAGCAGATGTCGTACTGCCGGCAGTCGAGCGACGTCGACTTGGTGAGACCGGTGACCGCATGCTTGGTCGATGTGTAGGCGATCGAATAAGGCCGCGGCGCATGCGCCGAGATCGAGCCGTTGTTGATGATACGGCCGCCGCGGGGCGACTGGCTCTTCATGATCTTGATCGCTTCCTGCGTGCATAGGAACATGCCGGTAAGGTTCGTCGCCACGACGTTTTGCCAGGCTTCGAATGGCAAATCTTCCAGAGGAACCGCGGGCGCGCCAATGCCTGCATTGTTGAAAAGCACATCAAGCCGGCCGAAGGTGGATTTCACGGTTTCGAACAGCGCGAGGATCGACTCGCGCTTGGACACGTCAGTCGGCACGGCCAAAGCCTGCGCGCCGGCGGCATTGATTTCGCCGGCGACCTTATCGAGCATCTCCTTGCGACGGCCTGCCAGCGCGAGATTGTAGCCAGCCCTCGCAAGCGCAATCGACACGGCGCGGCCAACGCCGGTGCCGGCCCCTGTTACCAGCGCGATTTTCGCAGACGCAGCCATCGGGTGTCCCTTTCATGCTCAATTCCAAGGATGCCCGCATATCATAAAAGCACGCGTCCGCCATCAGCGGTGGCGCAGCGATCATGGCGATCGTGTTTAGCTTGCGAGAGCGGTGGATACTTCGGTCGGCAGGAACGCGCCGGGCGATTGCAGACGCGCGCTGATTTCGGCGACCGTGACAGGCCTGCCGAAGCGATAGCCCTGCATCGAGTGAACGCCGGCGGCGCGCAGGAAGAGCTGCTGGTCGGCGGTTTCCACGCCTTCGGCGGTGACCTGCATGCCGAGGCCGCGGCCCAGGCTGACGATTGCATGCACGATCGCTGCGGCGTCGGCTGCTCTCTCGATCGATCGTACGAAACTGCGGTCGATTTTCAGCTTGTCGAAGGGAAAACGGCGCAGATAGAGCAAGCTGGAATAGCCGGTGCCGAAATCGTCCAGCGCGAGCCGTACGCCGAGCGCTTTGAGACGCACCATCGCGGCTTCCGCGGTGTCGACATTGCCGAGCAGCACGCTCTCGGTCAGCTCCAGTTCAAGCCGGGCCGGATCGAAACGCGTTTCGTGCAGGATGCGCTCGACAACTTCGACGAAATCGATGCGCCGGAATTGCAGCGACGAAACGTTGACGGCAATGGTCAGTCCCGGCCACGCTTTGCCATCGATGCAGGCCCGGCGAAGCACCCAATTCCCCAGATCGATGATCAGCCCACTGTGTTCGGCGATCGCTATGAATTCAGTCGGCGGTATTTCGCCGCGAGTTGGGTGGGTCCAACGGCAGAGCGCCTCGACCCCAACGACCGCCTCGCCGCTCTTGTTCACAACGGGCTGGTAGAGGAGCTGCAGACGGTCATTATCGATTGCTTCACGCAGGTCAGCCTCAAGCAGCTTACGGCTGGAAAGGTCCGCATCCATCGCCGCGTCATAAATGCACGCGCGATTACGGCCCTCATTCTTGGCACGATAAAGCGCCATGTCCGCATAGCGCATGATGTCGGTCGCGGTGCCGCCCTTGTTGTCGATCATCGCGATGCCCATCGAGGCACCGATGATGATGTTTTGTCCGTTGATGACGTATGGCGCGCAGATCGCGGCAATAATGCGTTGCGCGAGGCCCAACATCTTTTCGCTGTCGCCAGCGATTGACGAGATCACCGCGAATTCGTCACCACCAAGGCGCGCAACCAGGTCGCCGCCCCGCAACGTGTGCGAGAGCCGCAGGGTCACGTTGCGGATCAGCTCGTCGCCAATGTGGTGACCAAGGGTATCGTTGACGTCCTTGAAGTGATCGAGATCGATGTAGAAAACGGCGGCCGGTGCACTCCCGTTCTTGACTTCCTCGATCACTGCCTCAAGGCGCTCGCCAAAAAAAATGCGATTAGGGAGACCGCACAAGGGGTCGTGCATGGCGAGATGACGTAGGCGCGATTCGCCGGCGGCGATCGCCGCCGCGGTGCGCCGCATGTAACGCAATACGA
>DAISKM010000533.1:0-432 GCA_036820945.1 Pseudolabrys sp. | reverse complement strand
GCGAAACCGATCAAGGCAACGGCGATAAATGGCACGACATTTTGCACGATTTCGGCGCCGGGCTGTTTCGGTGCCCAGGCAAACCGACCAATCGTATTGCCATCCGGCGCCGTGAGCTCAAAAATCAGATCGTTTGCCGCAATCGGATCCCGCTCGGCGTTACGAAGATTGGTCAACCGCAATTGCGCAGCGATGCCGGTGAGCACCTCCTCATCGATGAATTTTACCGACACGATGAGTGGGGCAACGTTATTGTTTGAGGCCTGAAATCCCTCGGCAGATCCGACCGCCGCCGCGGCGATCACCGCCGGACGACCCAATAGACGGCGAATAACGGCGATCTGTCGATGCACGCCATTGTCGGCCTGTGCCATACGATCGACGCGGAGCGCGGTCGTCGTCTCATGATCGAGGTCGCGCGCGGGCTCGCGA
>DAISKM010000532.1:0-3011 GCA_036820945.1 Pseudolabrys sp. | reverse complement strand
TGCGCGCGATATTCCGCCTATAGGGAAATCGCGGCAGCCCATCGGTCTTGGCAACGGCAAGCCTTGCTGCGGCGAGCCGCCCCTCCCCGACCACTTTCAGAAACGGCATGCGGTACGGTTGGTGCAGGGCACTGAGCAGGTTATGCACGAGGCTGGTGATAAACACTGTCTTGCCGGCACGACTCAAACCGGTCACGGCAAGACTCACGGTCGAGCCTTTGGCGAATTCGGCAAGATCAAGCGCGCCTGAGAACCACTCCGAGAAGTTGGCGCCGACGCGCTCGAACAGCGATTTTTCTGACATGCCTTTCATCATCGGGATGATATCGCACCAGCGCTTTTCTGCTGTCCAACTGATGTGCGGTGATTACGTACCTAACATCGAGGCTGGACCAAGGTCCACTATTCGAGCTGGTACGATGGAGTCATGTGTCCCTGCTTGAGAGAACTTCGAAGCGAGGACCACCCTCATGACAGGCAAGTCGAATTTCACACCCGACGAATGGAAGGTACTTTTGGAAAGCGTGATGGCGCCGGGCATTGCCATTACGGCCGCGGACCCGAGTGGGCTCTGGGGGCTTCTCAAGGAGAGCTTCGCAGGCGGTACCGCGCTGGCGAAAGCCAAGACCGACCCGGGAGCGAACGCGCTGATTAAAGCCGTCGTCGACGATTTCGGTACGGCCGAAGGAAGCGCAGCGCGCGACGCGCTAAAGGCCAGCTTCAAGGACAGCAAGCCCGCCCAGATCAAAGACAAATGTATCGAGGTGTTACGGGAAGCCGCTACAATCGTCGATACCAAGGCGCCCGGCGATTCTACGGTCTATAAGAGGTGGCTGCAGCAAATCAGCCAGCACGTGGCCGAAGCAGCGAATGAAGGAGGAGGATTCCTTGGCGCCGGAGGCGTGCCGATCAGTGAAGCCGAGAAGGCGACGCTGACCGAGATCTCGACTGCGCTCAAGGCAGCGTAATTTTTTAGGTGACTTTCTATTGTAGGCTCGGGATCCGGTCCGCCTTGCGTAAACGCAGACCGACTTCCTGAGCGTACTCTATTTTCCCTTGGCCACCTGCATCCTCATCAGCGTGGTTCTCAGCGTGCTGTTCTGGCTGTTCAACCGATAAGGACCGCTCGGAGGCGCGTAATCGTTCCTTGGCCTGAACGAAAAATCACGGCCGTCTCAAAGAAAAATCCAGACCACCTTCAAGGCTTCCCACGGTGGGCCAACTATCTTTTCAAGTTGCTAAACGTTCTGCCGGCGTTTGCAGCGCCTCACTCTTCCGCCGTGGTCTTTAAATGACAGACCCTTTTGCAAGGATCGCCGCGATCTGCCTCGACATCGGCATCATTGTGCTGGTATTTGTCTCGCTGTTCTGGGACGCGCCCGCATTCAAAACACATGAAACCCCTGTGGCCGCGCCTGAAGCACAAAACGCTCCCCAGGCCGATATGGTTCGATATTTTGAATAGAGCCGGATCTCCTTTTACAAAAGCGAGGAGGGACCTGATGGTAACTCGCATCGTTAGATTGGCTTGGCTGTGCGCCAGCCTCGCCCTCTCCTCGTTGCCGGCCGCAGCACAGAACACCGTGCCGCAAGCCGATTGGATCAGCGCGTTGCGCGACGGCGGCTATGTGATCGTTTTTCGCCACGGCGCTACCCATCCGGATCAAGCCGACACCGACCCTCTCAACACGGATAACGTCGCCAAGCAACGCCAGCTCAACGACGATGGCCGCGCGCTCGCAAAATCGATTGGAGAATCCCTGCGCAAGCTCAGGATTCCCGTTGGCCAAGTCTACACCAGCCTGTTCAAACGCGCGATCGATACCGGCGCGCTGATGGGTTTTGGCGACGTGAAGGTGTCCGCCGACTACACCGAGGGCGGGCTCGTGGTGACACCCATCGAGAACAACCGGCGCGCAGCAGCGCTACGCAAGGCGGCCGGTACGATGCCGCCCGCCAGCACCAACATCATCGTGGTCACGCACAAGCCGAACATCCTGGACGCTTTCGGCAAGGACTGGTTCGATGTCCGCGAAGGCGAAGCCTCGGTGTTCAAGCCGGACGGCAATGGCGGTTACAAGACGGTTGGCCGGATCCAGGCCGGCGACTGGGGCAAGCTCGCCCAAGGCAACTGAAGATTTTTTCCCGGGATTTGTCGATGAGTGAGGCTTGATGAGTTATGGTCCGAGCGATGCCGACCTGTATCGTCGCGCCGCCGGATACGTAGACAGGATACTGAAGGGCACAAAGCCGGGCGACTTGCCGGTCGAGCAGGCAACCAAGTTCGAACTGTTCGTCAACCTCAAAGCCGCCAACATAACCGGCATCAAGATTCCGGAATCGTTTCTGCTGCGCGCCGATAAGTGATTGACCAGTAACGGACGTCTGAGCCAGAGCCTTGGCGGTCTTGAAATTGGTCGCCGGCCCGCATTTGTTTGGCGCCTGCCCTCGCTTTGGTGGTCTTTTGATCTTCGTTATCACTGGCGAGAATTGCCAGAATTCTGTCACCAAATCACAAGACGACATCGGTCGAAGTAGCTCTAAGTGCGTTACGCACTTAGAGCGACGAGCCATGCCCCGCAAAGGTCCCGCGACTCCTGAAGCCACCGAGCGAGCTTATCCCTACATAGTGGAAACGCTCGCGCCTGAAGGCGGCTTTGGCCGGAAATTGGATGCTATGCATCAGTTTCACGCTCGCCACGGCTTACAGCCCCAGCACGGGTGCAGCCGCCGCGACAAAGGACGCGACTACATTCGATGGTGCTTCGCCGATCCCGGAATAGCTGTCGAGTTCGCGGATGAGTTTGGCGGCACAATCGGCCACCAGCACCCCGATTAACCCTTTGTAAGCCGTTGCAGTCATTTCGCGCGTTGTCGCTTTACCCCCGAAAACAGACATTCGCGGGCTCCCGGTAATGCGAATTGGCGTCTTGGATCTGCACTGCCATTAAAGAGACGCCCGCCGGAGCGGGCGCAGTGGTTTAGTAATAGTCACCGCAAACCCAGATGCG
>DAISKM010000531.1:0-3014 GCA_036820945.1 Pseudolabrys sp. | reverse complement strand
GTGCAGCAGCAAGTAAGCGAATCTGGCCCGGCCACTGGCCCAACCGCCGAAAGCCTGGATGCGCTGATCCGGCGCATCGCCGGGGCATCGATTGAGGAAATCGACAGGGTCATTCACGAGCTGCAAGAGGTGCGCAACCTGCTGTGCAATGAGCGCGAACGCCTGAGCCATGAAATCGCCCGTTACGCCAGTCTGAGCCGCCTGTCGATGACCGCTATGAAGTCCATCTCCGACAGACTCAAGCAATCGAAAGGCGCGCCGGACAAGGCCTAGGGTCGCTCGATTTGGCTATGTTCTCCTCGACCTTCGCCGAAGCCGCGGCGCGACCAAGTCGATCACTGGGGAATTGGTTCTCCTAAGGAGGACGGCTTGGCGCGCCACTCGATCGTTGCCGCGCGGTGCAAATTGGGCTCTGTCGTCGCGATGCTGGTGCCGAAGCGAGCACGATACACCTGTAAGTTTTCCATGACACGCTGGACGTAATTACGCGTCTCGGCCAACGGAATGCGCTCCACCCAATCGACAGCATCGATCTTTGGATTGCGCGGATCGCCGCGCTGCGCCACCCATTGCTGCACGCGGCCGCGACCTGCATTGTAGCCCGCGAATGTCATGATGTAGGAGCCGGTGTACTCCTTGATCAGAGCGCTGATCTCGGCCTCCCCCATTTGCATGTTATAGACCGGGTCGGATACGAGGCGTTTCCAATCGTAACTGACGCCGAACCTTTTTGCGGTATCGCGGCCGGCCTCGGGTGTAATCTGCATCAGCCCAACCGCGTTGGCCGGCGATTTGTCGCGTTGGTCAAAAGCGCTCTCCGTACGTACGATCGAATAGACGATGCATTTATTAACCGGGGGAGCGATCGGACGGTACGACGGCACGCCGATTTCGGGAAAGGCATAGTGTTCAATCGGCATACCTCTTGCGAGCGCTGTCTTGCCAATCGCCAGCATTGCTTGAGCATCATTGTAGCGCGCAGCGAGTTGGCCAAGCCCACTAAGCGTCGCTACATCGCTGCTTGTTTCGGCCAGGTCGCTGACGAATGACAACGCAAGATCGAACTCGCCTATTGCATAAAGAATGTCTGCAGCGTGCAGCAGGTCGCGCTTAGCTCCGTCAATCGACTGCGGCGGTGAGGGACGCAATGCAATATCGCTAAGGCCAAGTCGGGCCCGCGCCAGCTGGCCGTAATACGCTGTAGGATATCGCGCGGCTGTCTCGTATTGCGCGCGCATGTCCTGGAGCTGGCCGGCCGCCTCGGCGGCGCGGCCGCGCCAATAGGCAGCACGTGCCAACACAATTGGATCGGCAGAACCTTCATCGACGTGGATAAAATGATCGCGCGCAGTGGTCGGATCATGAAGAAAACGTAGCGCGATCCAGCCGGCCATGAAGTGGTATTCCGCACGATAATATATGTTGGCTGGAAGAGCGGCGGAGCGCACTACCCGATATGCAGTCTGCGCATCGCCGCGATCAATGAGTCTTCGGGCCAACAAGCGAGACTCGCGCCACCACTCATCGGTGTCCTGATGCCGCAGATCCTCGCGCGAAGAGTCGGCCACAACTTTGGCTGCCGCGTCCAGTTCATCTTGCACCAGCAGCCAGTGAAGACGGCACAGCGCGTAGCCCAAGTCCGTGCGTGCTTCTTTCGGGACTGCTTCAAGCAGCGCCCTGCTTTTGGTGGAGTTGGTCTTAGCGGCATCACAAGCCTTGACGATCGCAATTTGAGGGGGACCAAGCCGCTTGGCGGCGCGCATCGCCGCACCGAAGTCCTTGGCACCGATGCGCCGATCCATACGCGCAGTGTGATCGGCGGGGCTCAACTCGTTACGAAAAACGTCGGCCAAGTTCGCTTCCAGTTCGACCGACATTTCTGCCGAGCGCCATACCGCGCGAACTTCGCGCGCAGCACTTGCACGGTCGCCCTCGCTCAGCAGCACACGCGCGAGTGCTAGCCGGCCAATAGCACTAACTGGCTGTTCGCCGACGAAGCGGCGCACAGTCGCAGCGTCGCGCCGCTCCTGCCACAGCCTTGCCTCTGCGCGCTGGCGAAGGAGGGGGATGCTCGGCCAGTCGGCATTGGCTTGGATGAAGACGGCGTAGCGGTCGAATCCGGCTGCACTCCCGGGATTGCGTAAGAGTGTCCATTCGACGAGTTTTTGCCCCACTGGGTCGCTGATCGATGACGCAAGCGTTGTCGCGTCACTAAACTTGCGCTGTCGTACTAGTTCGATTGCTTGCTTCGTCGCCGCAAGCTGTGGCGATAGCTGCGGCGCTGGTGCGTTTGTTTGGTCGCTCGCCAAGGGGACCCTCGGCACCGCACGCTCTGACCGCGCTGAGTCAGACGTCGATCGCTGCTTGTGATGCTGTGCCTTAGCAGTTTTGCTCTTTTGCGAGGGAATGTGTTTATGCGCTGGTGTAGATGACGCATCGGCGGTGCCGACGGCAAACATGGCCGAAACGAGTAGCGAAGCCAAGCCGCGCCGACTTAGCCGACCCTTGGTGCGCGCATTCGCGCATTCACCGAGAGCAGTAACGCAGGCTCGATGTACATTGAAGTCTAAAAAGTGAATGGTCCCGCCTTCCCATTTAGATTCGCTTCACCAAACCTAGCATGGCTGATCCAAATGTCACCATTGCCAGTAATAGTGGTCCGCCAATCGCAAGTATCGCGCCCGGCCCCGAAATGCGGCATCAAGTTGCCGTCCATCGCGGCTAATTACTATCTGATGACGATGCGGGCTACCGAACTTGAACTTCAGTAAGCGGACGAATTGGCAAGGGTCTTTGCCGAGTCGAATACCAAGCATTGGCTCGGCGGACTCGATCCGGTTGCCCGATACTTCACGATCCTCACCGTAACGTTTGGACATCCCGGGCATTCAAAGGTGCGTCTATCGTAACCCGGCTGGTCAGGCTCGATACATGCAAGCCACATCTGTGACTTGCACATTTCGCAAAAAGGACGACCGATGATGCGCTGTTGCGGAAGAATTTCATGCTTTCGC
>DAISKM010000530.1:0-3015 GCA_036820945.1 Pseudolabrys sp. | reverse complement strand
GCATATGGCATGGGTCTGGCGGACATCCGCGCCACGCGCGAACAGGCGATCGAACTGCCCTTCGGCAAAAAGGCGCTGCAGATGATTGCGCGCATCGGCAAGTCACTCGGCAAAACGACAAAAGCCGAAGTCGCCGGTCAGGGCGTGCCTACGGGCAAGATCAGGATATTCGTGCGCGGGCATATACGCTACGCGGGCACCGACACGGCGCTTGTCGTGCCGGCCGGCAGCGACGCTGCGATGAAGCGGTCATTCGAAAAGGCCCACCGGGCACGATTCGGTTTCGTCGACCGCACGAAGGAGTTGGTCGTCGAGGCCGTATCGGTTGAAGCGGTCGGCGGCGGTGCAAAATTTACTGAAAAGGCGATGAGCCGCGCGCGTCGGATCTTGCCGAAGCCAGCGCTGCGTACGCAATTTTTCTCTGCCGGAAAGTGGCACAAGGCGAATGTATACACCCGCGATCAGCTCAACCCCGGATCGCGCGTCAAAGGTGCGGCTATCATCATCGAGCCCCACCAGACCATCGTGGTCGAACCCGGCTGGCAGGCCGAATTGACTGCAAAAAATCATCTTTTGCTAACTCGCGCCACGAAGCTCAAGCGTGTGCACGCGATCGGCACTCACGCCGACCCGGTGATGCTGGAAGTCTTCAATAACCTCTTCATGTCGATCGCCGAGCAGATGGGCGTCTCGCTGCAGAACACGGCCTATTCGGTAAACATCAAGGAGCGGCTCGATTTCTCATGCGCGGTATTCGCGCACGACGGCACGCTGGTCGCCAATGCGCCGCACATGCCGGTGCACCTTGGCTCCATGGACCGCGCGGTCGAAACCATCATTCGTGAAAACGCAGGCCGTATCCGTCCAGGCGATGTCTACGCCATCAACGCACCTTACAACGGCGGCACCCATCTCCCGGACATCACCGTTTGCACGCCCGTATTCGACGACCGACATAAAACCATTCTGTTCTGGGTCGCGTCCCGCGGGCACCACGCGGATGTCGGCGGCATTTCGCCCGGCTCGATGTCGCCTAACGCGACCACGATCGAACAGGAAGGCGTGTTGTTCGATAATTTCAAACTGGTCGACCGGGGCCGCTTCCGGGAAAGAGAGCTGATGGCGGCGTTGACGGGAGCCAAATACCCGGCGCGCAACCCGGTGCAGAATATCAACGACATCAAGGCGCAGATCGCCGCCAACGAAAAAGGCGTCGCCGAATTGCGCAAGATGGTTCTACAATTCACGTTGCCGGTTGTGAAAGCGTATATGCAGCATGTGCAAGACAATGCCGCCGAAAGTGTTCGGCGCGTGATCGATCGTCTGCACGATTCCGAATTCACCTATGAGATGGACCAGGGAACGAAGATCAAGGTGAAGATTACAGTCGATAAGAAGCGGCGCGAGGCAACTGTCGACTTCACCGGCACGAGTGCGCAACAGCCAACCAATTTCAATGCGCCGGAGCCCGTGACCCGCGCGGCGGTCCTGTACGTTTTTCGTGTCATGGTCGACGACGAGATACCGATGAATGCGGGCTGTTTGCGGCCGATCAATATCGTGATTCCCAAACGCTCGATGCTATCGCCGGAATTTCCCGCCGCCGTCGTGGCCGGGAACGTGGAGACCTCGCAGGCGGTGACCAATTGTCTTTTCGGCGCGCTCGGAGCGTTGGCCGCGGCGCAGGGCACCATGAACAACCTCAACTTTGGCAACGCGCGCTACCAATATTACGAGACGATCTGCTCCGGTTCGCCGGCAGGTCCGGAATTCAATGGCACCGATGCGGTGCACACGCACATGACCAACACCCGACTGACCGACCCTGAAGTCCTTGAATTCCGATATCCCGTCGTGCTCGAGGACTTCCATATCCGCCCGGGCTCCGGCGGCCGGGGTAAATGGCATGCCGGCAACGGCATCCGCCGCACCATCCGCTTTCTCGAAAAGATGGAGTGCACGATTTTGTCCGGCCACCGGCGCGTCAGGCCATTTGGGCTCGCAGGCGGGGAGGCTGGGCAAGTCGGCGAAAATTGGGTGCGGCGCGGGGATGGGCGTATGGAACGCCTGCAGGGTTCTGACGCCACCGTCATCGATAAGGACGAGGCCATCATCATTCAAACCCCAACGGCAGGCGGTTACGGAGCGGAATGAGAGTTAATGGCGACAGTTTAACGGGGAATCGCCGTTAAGCATCTGCGGCCGCCGAGCTTTATTTTTGCCGCCGCTGATGCGACTCTTCTCCCATGCGCATCGTAACGGCTGCATTACTCCTCGGTGTTCTTGCTGCGCCGGCACTGGCACAGACCTATCCAGTCCAGGGCCGGTGGGGCCAAAGCACACATTCTGAAAAAGGCGCGATCGACTGCGTCGGTAAACGGGTCATCGATTTCGTCGGAAACCAGCGCACCGACAGCAACGGCGGCGTGCCCAGCTACCGCAATCGCATCACCGCGGAAGGTCCGTCGAGCTATCGCATTGTCGACGAATTCACCACGGGACCGATCAGTGCCGGCCACACGTCTTACATTTTGCGGAAAGTGGATCCCGACCATATCGAACTGGTTATGGAAGGCGGCGCCTTGAAGCTGCAGCGGTGCAAAGGCTAGTTTCGGGCGATGATTTCGCGTTCGCCACGATAGACTGGCGTCGCTTCGGTAATCCTGCCAAACCCTCGCCGAAGAAGAATAGATGGCCGGCGTGCCTTCAGTGCGCTCCGGCGGCGACGTCGCGGGCGTGGCCGTTCTATATGCAGTTGCCCGAGATGCGCAATCGAGACTGAAGCCGAACGCTCTTTCGCGAGCACGCGGGGCATCCCGAGCACCTCGCTCCAGGCCCGCCATTCGGCCAGGGCTTCGTACGGTTGCGACGTCAGGAACAACGGCAGCGTCAGCGAGGGATCGCTGTGCTTGAGCATGACCGCCAGCATGTCCGCCGCGCCGCCTTCACGGGGCAACAGTGACAACGAGATGCCGTCAAAGGCGGCAATGGGCATATTGAGCGCCATGCGCATAC
>DAISKM010000529.1:0-3039 GCA_036820945.1 Pseudolabrys sp. | reverse complement strand
TCTGTCGTTGCAGCTCGCGCAGCAAGGAATCGATCACGATGTCGACCTCAGTCGCAACAGATAAAAGGAAACTGTTAAGCTCGCGAGCTTCGGGAACGACCGCTCCTGCCGCTTCGGTCGCGTTGCAAAGGCCGACAATGCTAGGCGCAAACGCCGCGGCAGCATCTTTGAGTCGCTTTTTGATCCCCTCGATCTCGTTCAAAACACGCTCGCGTTCGCGCCGATCCTTTTCCTCAGTAAGACGGGCTTCCAACTCGGCGATCTGAGCGTTGAGTGTCGTGACATCGGAAGCAAGGGCCTCGCGTTTAGATACAAGGGCGTTGCGCTTATCACGCGCGCGATCAAGCTCGCGGCCGAGATTGTCCATTAAAGGTTTTATTCCGAACATTTGTCTGCTCCGCGTTGGGCGGCCGCAGCGCGGACCGCAGGGATGGAGATTGGAGCGCTCAAGCTATCGTCACACTACGCGGGGATTTCGATGTCGATTGCGAGCGTCGAAACCGTTGCGCCAAGATTCATTTTCACTTGGACGTTCTCCGGTTTCACCGTGACATGACGACAGATCACAGCGACGATTTCCCCACGCAAGAGGCCCAAGAGGTCGGATTTAACGCCGCGCATTCCTTCATGCTCGAGCAGAACCTTGAGGCGATCGCGCGCAACGGGTGCCGAGCCGCGCCGGCGGTTCCAGTTGAACCAGTTGAAGATGCTCATGCAGCTTTCCGTCTGAAGAGCTTGCCGAACAGACGCTTCGGGTCGCTGGGTATCGTCATCGGAACGTTTTCGCCCTTGAGACGACGCATTGCGTCGCAATAGGCACGGGCCGGCGCACTTGAAGCGCTGCACAAGGTGACCGGCGCCCCGATATTGGAGGCGCGCAGTGCTTCCTGGCTCTCCGGCACGACCCCGACAAGGGGAATCGAGAGAATTTCAAGCACGTCCTCGATGCTCAGCATCTCCCCTTTGCCGGCACGCACCGCATCGTAGCGCGTAATCAACAGGTGCTTCTCGATAACTTCGCCTTTCTCGGCTTTCTCGGTCTTGGCGTCGAGCAGACCTATGATGCGGTCGGAATCGCGTACCGAGGAGACCTCCGGATTAGTCACTATGACAGCGGCGTCGGCATACCGCATAGCGAGCATTGCGCCGCGTTCGATGCCTGCCGGACTGTCGCAGATCACCCAATCGAACATCTGGCGGAGCTGCGTGATAACCCTTGCGACGCCGTCGGCGGTAAGTGCGTCCTTGTCGCGGGTCTGCGAAGCCGGCAGCAGCCACAATGTATCGAGACGCTTGTCGCGGATCAGCGCCTGCGAAAGTTTGACAGTACCTTGGATCACATTAATGAAGTCGAATACCACCCGTCGCTCGGCGCCCAAGACTAGATCAAGATTGCGCAAGCCGACGTCGAAATCGACAACGACCACGGTCTCGCCGGACTGAGCGAGTGCTGCGCCAAGGGCAGCGGTTGACGTGGTCTTGCCGACGCCACCTTTGCCAGAGGTTACAACCAAGACCTTTGCCATTGTGCTTTTTCCTAAAAGACGGCTTCAGTTGAGAGGGGTGATCAACATCTCTGCTGCTCAGATGGCCTTGCGGCGCAGGAAGGCCGGGATATCGAGAACGTCCTCCTCGATTAAGTTGTGCCCAGGAGAAGAGCCGCTGTACGGATCATGGCCCTGCGGAGCCGCTTTGCGCGCATATTCCGAAATGAACTTTGCCGGTCGTCCTTCGGGCTGGCGGGCCGTAGGCCGCTGCTGTTCGGATTGGGGCGTCGCAGGACGCTCGATCCGTTCGGCGATGCGATGGCCGTCATTGCGCAGCTTGCCAACAAGTTCCCTCAATGCACTTTCCGCAGGCTGTATCTGGTGCGCCGCACCGGTGTTATCGATGCCGGTCGCGACCACCGAGACCCGGACGATGCCCTCCAGGCTTTCGTCGAATATGGCGCCGACGATGATGTTGGCGTCCTGGTCGGCCTCTTCACGGATGCGGGTGGCAGCTTCGTCGACCTCAAACAGGGTCATGTCCTTGCCGCCGGTGATGGAGATGAGTAGGCCGCTCGCGCGCTTGATCGAGGGGTCCTCAATCAAGGGATTGGAAATCGCGGCCTCTGCGGCGGTGAGCACGCGGTTCTCGCCGGAAGCCTCGCCCATGCCCATCATCGCCTTGCCCTTCTCGCGCATGACCGTGCGCACGTCCGCAAAGTCCAGGTTGATCAGACCTTCCTTGACGATCAGGTCGGTGATGCACGCCACACCCGCATAGAGAACCTGATCGGCCATGGCGAAGGCGTCGGCAAAAGTCGTGTCCTTGGTGGTCACGCGAAACAGGTTCTGGTTCGGGATGATCAGCAGCGTGTCCACCACCTTCTGCAGCTCTGCGATGCCGGCTTCGGCAAGGCGCATACGGCGCTGGCCCTCGAAGTGGAATGGCTTGGTAACCACGCCAATGGTGAGAATGCCGAGCTCACGCGCTGTCTCGGCGATAACGGGAGCCGCGCCGGTGCCTGTACCGCCGCCCAGGCCGGCGGTGATGAACACCATGTGCGCGCCGGTCAAATGATGGCGGATCGCATTGACGACCTCTTCGGCTGCTGCGCGGCCCAGTCCGGGCTGCGAGCCAGCGCCGAGGCCTTGGGTCACCTCAGGGCCCATCTGGATGATGCGCTTGCACTTAGACTTGGCGAGCGCCTGGGCGTCGGTATTGGCGACGACGAAATCAACTCCCTGCAGGCCGGCCGCGATCATGTTGTTGACGGCATTGCCGCCAGCACCGCCGACACCGAACACGGTAAGGCGTGCCTTCATCTCGCGAATGTCGGCGATGCTAGTCATGTGTGCCTCACAAGTTGGGTCGTCACCTGCAGGCCTTGCGGTCTGCCTCCACTATGGACGCGGCTAGACGTCCCAATCGGCGTGCAGGTTGTATTTGGACGCTGGCCGCTCGGTCGCTGGTTCGCAGAGCCGCCAGCTCGCCTTCAAGCCGTGCTGTTGCCTCCTTCGCCGCCACAGTCTCGGCAGTCGCCTGGAGCAGCTC
>DAISKM010000528.1:0-3055 GCA_036820945.1 Pseudolabrys sp. | reverse complement strand
CTAGTAATGCGGTGATGTGGATTTATTGATTTGGTGTTGTCGTTGGCCTTTTGAACTCAGAATGCTCCAGCAAAACCGCGCAACGAAAACAAACACCGCGCATACCGCCAGCACATTGAGCTTCAAGGCAAGGTCATTGGCTTGAATTTTTCTAAGCATAGCAAGCCCCGCCGGTCTGCTTACATGGTGCTTACACAGAAACGATCCGAAGCGCTGATGTCCGCTAGATCGCTGATTTTATGGTGCTGCCGGAGTGGATTGAACACTCGACCTCCCCCTTACCAAGGGGGTGCTCTACCACTGAGCTACGGCAGCAGGGCGCGCAGAAAATAAAGTCGCGCAAACGCGGCGGAAACTGCCACACGACCTCCGGTGGCGCAAGCAATGGATCTGGTTGGCAACATCGGGTGGCAGGCCGATAATATGGCCATGACGCGCTCGCCCAACGACAGCAAGCCCAGCAAGCCTGTTGACCGCAGCCATCGCCTGGCCATGGAGCTGCGAAAAAACCTGCGTCGCCGCAAGGCGCAGGAGCGCGGGCGCGCCGCATCGGAGGAATCGAAAACATCGCCGAAGCCTTTGAATTCCAAAACTGAATAGGTTCCCTGAGCGCCCCGCAGGATACGGTCGGACTTTCGCCGCAATTGGCGGCGGAAGGTGTTGGCAACGGGCCGCGCAGGACGTGACGTGGCCCCTTGTTCGGACACAATGCACGTGAGCGCCACGGCGATACGCGGGGGCAGGCATGGATCGAATACGGATAGTTGGCGGTCAGCGTCTGAGCGGCACAATCCCGATTTCGGGCGCGAAGAATGCAACGCTTCCGTTGATGATCGCGAGCCTGCTCACCGATGAGACCCTGATCCTCGAAAAGGTCCCGCGGCTCGCCGACGTTATCCAACTTCAACGGATTCTCGGCAATCATGGCGTGGATGTCATGATCGCGGGCAAGCGCCCGGGCGATGATCCCAATCAGGGCCGCACGATCCATATTTCCGCAAAGCAGATCGTCGATACCACGGCGCCTTACGATCTCGTCTCGAAGATGCGCGCGAGTTTCTGGGTGGTGGCGCCCCTGGTGGCGCGAATGGGTGAAGCCAAGGTCTCAATGCCTGGCGGCTGTGCCATCGGCACGCGGCCGGTTGATCTGCTCATCATGGCACTGGAAAAGCTTGGCGCCGAAATCGAGATCGAAGCTGGCTACGTCATTGCGCGGGCAAAGAAGGGATTGCGCGGCGGCGAAATCGCTTTCCCGAAGGTAACCGTTGGCGGCACACACACCGCCATCATGGCTGCCTCGCTCGCCAATGGTACAACCGTTATCGAAAACGCCGCGAGGGAGCCGGAGATCGGCGACGTCGCCGATTGCCTCAACAAGATGGGTGCGAAAATCTCCGGCGCGGGCACTTCGCGCATCGTCGTCGAAGGCGTGCCGAGACTGCGCGGCGCGCGGCACGGGGTGCTGCCCGATCGTATCGAAACCGGAACCTATGCCATGGCGGTGGCGATGACCGGGGGCGATGTTCTGCTGCAGAACGCGCGTCCGGAGTTGCTGCAGTCTGCACTCGACGTCCTCGAGCAGACGGGGGCCACGATTACGCCGACCAACGAAGGCATTCGCGTCGCCCGCAACGGCTCGGGGCTCGGGCCTGTCGAAGTCAGTACAGCGCCGTTCCCCGGTTTCCCGACCGATCTGCAGGCGCAGCTGATGGCGCTGATGACCCGTGCCAAGGGCACTTCGCATATCACCGAAACCATCTTTGAAAACCGGTTCATGCATGTGCAGGAACTGGTGCGCCTCGGCGCGCGCATTCAGCTCGACGGCGAAACTGCGACGATCGAAGGAGTCGATCAGCTCAAGGGCGCGCCGGTGATGGCGACCGACCTGCGTGCCTCGGTGTCGCTCGTCATTGCTGCGCTCGCCGCCGAAGGCGAGACCATGGTCAACCGCGTCTACCATCTCGACCGCGGCTTTGAACGGCTGGAGGACAAGCTCTCCCGTTGCGGCGCTGCGATCGAACGCATCAGCGCCTAGACGAAATCCACGTGTTCGGCCACGATCCCGCGGCGAGGGAGGAATTCGTGGCTGGCATCAAAGTCATGAGCGCGGGCGCCGTAAAGTCGATGGTCGCGGCGCTTGGCGCCGAATTCGAGTGGGAAAGCGGCAAGAAGCTCGATCTGAACTTCGGCACGGCGGGTTCGTTGCGCGAGCGCATCAAGAATGGCGAAGTGGCTGATCTCGTCATCTTGTCCAAATCGGCCATTGGAGAGCTGGTAAAGCTTGGTCTCTTGATTCCTGAAACCGTCACCGATCTCGGCCGCACCGTGACCGGCGTCGTGGTGCGCGAGGGTGCGCCCGAGCCGGATATTTCAACGCCCGAAGCTTTCAGGCAGGCATTGCTGAATGCGCGGTCGGTGGCTTACACGGACCCGAAGGCCGGTGGATCGGGCGGCATCATGTTTTCCGCACTGTTGCAAAAGCTCGGGATCGCCGAGGAGATCAACAGGAAGGCGGTGCTCGGCAAGGGCGGCCATGACGTCGCAACCTCGATTGCCGAGGGTCGGGCGGAGCTCGGCACCACCTTCATCAGCGAGGTTCTGCCTGTAAAAGGCGCCAAAGTGGTTGGCCCCCTGCCGGGCGAATTGCACAACGCCAACACCTATACCGGAGCCATTCACGCGCGGGCGGCCTCCCGTGACGGGGCGGAATCCCTGCTGCGGACGCTCGTTGGGCCGGCGACCAGGCCCCGATGGGTTGCTGCCGGCCTGGAGCCGGCATTCTCAGGTGCCTGACCATCTTGCGCCGGTGAAGGGCCTTGCCTAATTAGGCGGGGGAGGGAGTGACACGCCATGGACGCGCTGAAATTCGTGGTCCTTGACGAGGAAGATCTCGAGGTCGCTTCGACCCACCTCCAGGATGCCGTGGTCAAGGTTGCCGATGTGCATTGGCGGCCGAAAGAAAGGCGTCTTGTTCTCGGACTTAATCGCTTCGACTGGGAAAGCGCGAACGGCAACGGCAATGAATTCCGGCGACACCGGACCGCGTTGCGCTTCG
>DAISKM010000527.1:0-3075 GCA_036820945.1 Pseudolabrys sp. | reverse complement strand
AGGAAGGAAACACGCCCAGTTTCGGGACGGGCATCAAGAAAGTCCTGGCAGCAATCTTTGGACCACCTTCGAGCTAGCGAAATGTCCCTCGCTGCCGACGGCCGGTCCACTGTTGACAGGTCAGAGCAAACCAGGGACGACCCTAGATCGGCAGCAGGCATGGCTCGCTTCGCAGAGCAGCAGATGCTGGACACTTTCAAGAGCACTTGGATCCTCACGCTGGGTCTCCGCACATTGGCGCATAGAAATTGATGCGCCCGCACGATGAAGGCCAAGACTCTCAACGGAGGAATCAAATGTCCGAGTCCAAATCCGACGAAGACGAAAGCAAAATTTCCCGCGACCGCCTCGCTGAACTATTGAACGAAGATCTTGCTCGCGAATATCAGGCAATCATCGCTTACGTGGTCTATTCTCAGGTGCTGAGCGGCGCCCAATATATGGACATCGCTGCCCAACTTGAGGTCCACGCCAAGCAGGAACTCGAACATGCACTGATCCTTTCGCGGCAGATCGATTACCTTGGTAAAATGCCTGTGGTTACCCCAAAGCCTGTACGCACATCGAAGAATCCGGAAGACATGCTCCGATACGATCTCGACAACGAGAACGAAACGATTCGCAATTACCGCGACCGTGTGCGGCAATGTGAATCGCTTGGAGAATATGCGATGGCGGAGCAGATTCGTAAGATCCTGGTGCAGGAGCAGGATCACCAAATCGATTTGGCTACGGCGCTTGGCATAGAAGTCCCCGACCTCAGCGGTCCGAAATGATCGCGGGTTGGATAACCAAATATCAGCCAGGGTCAGAGGCAAACATTGGTCTTTGGAATGTCCGCTTCACCCCCGAAAGCGGACATTAGTGCTGAACCAAACGCGTTGCAGGCGAGGCCAGTTCAGGTCAATCTCCGGGAGCTTCCAAGCGGCCATAGCCCCAACGAGATTTTTTCGAGAAGGGAACCAAAATGACCTTCCGTCTGGCATCCGTGACCTGCTTAACCCTGTTGCTTTGTCAGCCTACCTTCGCAGACGAGGCAGGCTACGCGCGGCATCGTCACCGACACCACCTGCCGCCGAGCCCACATGTCGTTGAGCTTGTTGCACCGCCTTACAGCGGCCAATTTGTTATCAACGGATTTCGCTACGATGGTGTGACGCCCGCTTGCCTTCATTGGGTTCCCGGCCAACCTGTTAGGCTTGTCTCGGGTAGTTGGTTCGGCGACTGCAACAGCGCCACATTTTACAACGTGTCCACGCGCAACGCTTGCCAGACACTGTGTCGAGGCCGCGCGTGGTGGTGAAAGGCGGCCTTATAGGATCGAAAAATTCTCTGATCTGAACTAGGAACGCGGGCCGCAACCGGGAACGCCCGCTTTGGGTAAAAAGCGGACATATGCAGTGCAATAGGGCATGTCTGCTTTACCCCCAAAAGCGGACATGTGCAGTGCACGTGACCACGTCTGCTTTGGGCCAATAGCGGACGTGGACCGCGGCTGCTCAACTGAATAACAAAACGTTGCATACCTTTGTGATGTTTTGGTAGTCGCGCACCGAAAAACTCAATCGCGTCGGTTCTTGACCTGGGATCAATGCGAGCTCAACGTGTGGCGTCATTGTTTTGCGGGGAGGAGGTGTACTTGGAGGTCGCAATGTCGAAAGCGGTAACGGTCGGAGCAACTGCACTCCTCGGCTGCATTTTGTGTGCAACTCCCCTCTCGCTTCGCCTCTCGCCCGAGGGAAAGGTATCGCTGTCCATGGAGAGTGCCTCCGCGGTGGATGCTGGTGTCAATCGCAGAGCGCATCGGCGCGCCTATCGGCGCGACTACTTGTCCGCTTCGGGTCACGGCTACGACGCATACTGCGGTCCGAATCGCTGTGACTATTCAGCCTATGAGCGGTTCAGCTACCACGGATTCTGGGGGAACTACGGATTCGCTCACACGCCGTGGTGGTCACGCTGAAGGGCAACTCGCACCGGTAACAATGCTGGCGACACTGGCGCTTGATCTTCGAGCCGCGCTTACGTGATGGAGCGCGGAAACATCGTCTTCAACGGCGCTTAGGCTGATCTGAAGGCACATCCGGAAATTCTGCATGCGCGGCGCGACGGTTGTCCGCCTAGATAGGTGAGTCGGTCGAACGGAAGACTCCAAAATCACCTGCGCAAGCGCACGAAGGCGGTGCTCCCGATGGGTGGTGTTTGGCCAACGCTGCGGTATGCTCATGGCAGTAGTCACGCAGGGAGGAAACAACAATGAGCAGATACACGCGCCGCGACCTTATGATCGGTGGTGCGGCTGCGGGCGCTGTCGCGATGCTAGGACTGGAGCCAGCGCGCGCTCAGGCTTGGCCAAGCCGCCCTGTCACCGTCATTTGCCCATGGAGCGCCGGCGGGGGCACGGACGCGACGGCTCGCATTGTTGCGGCGGTGCTCGAGAAAGAGCTCAAACAGCCCTTCAATGTCGTCAACCGCACCGGCGGCTCCGGTGTGGTGGGTCATTCGGCGATCGCAACCGCGGCGCCCGACGGATACACGCTCGGCATAGTCACGGTTGAAATCTCGATGATGCACTGGCAGGGCCTCACCGAACTGAAGCCCGACAGCTACACGCCGCTTGCGCTCATGAACGAGGATCCGCCGGGAATCCAAGTCTATGTCGGCAGCCCCTACAAGACGGTGAAGGAACTGGCCGACGCCATCAAAGCCGCCCCGCCCGGCAAGCTTAAAGCCTCCGGCACTGGCCAGGGCGGCATCTGGCATTTGGCGTTGGTGGGCTGGTTGCAGGCCATGGGGCTCAAGGCCGATCATGTGGCCTGGGTGCCCTCAAACGGCGCCGCGCCCGCCATGCAGGATCTCGCCGCCGGCGGCCTCGACATTGTCACTTGCTCGGTACCGGAAGCCCGCGCCTTGATCGAGGCCGGCAAGGCGAGGAGCCTCGCCATAATGGCGGCCGAACGTAACCCGTCTTTCAAGGACGTGCCGACGCTCAAGGAGGCGATGGGTATCGATTACACCACTGGTGCCTGGCGCGGATTTGCAGCGCCCAAGGGACTACCCGCAGACCTCGCCAGC
>DAISKM010000526.1:0-3082 GCA_036820945.1 Pseudolabrys sp. | reverse complement strand
GTATATCAAGGAGCGCGTCGACCTCGCTCGCGAGCAATCGACTTTTTGGCAGAACTACAAGTGGCTGAACCCGACCACCAAGGAAGTTGAGCCGCAGGATGCGTATTGCGAGCGGCTGAACGATACGGCGGTCTGTGGCGCCGTTTACAGTTTCTGATCGGACGTCCGCGGCCGTCACGCAGATGACTAAGCTGACGGATCTGTTTCTTGCGCCTCGCCCTTAGTAACCCTTGATGGAAAATCTGTCGAAGAAATTCTGTTGGTGGGCGTTTGACTGGCTGAAACTATTATTCCGGGGTGGCGCTTCAGCCCGTGCTGCGCGTGCGGCGGACCCGATCTTCGGCAAAGCGTCCGGCGTCGGCTTGGGCTGAGCGGCAAGCACGGCGGGCGATGTCATGTCGGGTGCGGGTGCCGGCGCAGACGTAAGAGTCTGTATCGTGTCGGGACGCCAGGGCTTCGGCAGACCGGAACGCTCGCTGGTGACGATGGGCGGCGGACCGGGAGTCAGTGTCGCATCCGCGACAAACAGCAATGCAATGAGCGCCAAACCGACCACTGCCAAAAAGGTAAGGGCTGGCATTGCTACGTTTCCACTGCGCGGGCGTCAGTACCTCAGTAAGTGTAAGGCCGGCTGCCGTGGTCGGTCGAGTTGGACTATGGGCCTACGTATGACCGTGTGGCTGCAGGAAACGTCGTCAGCACGTTGGTGATGTCCGACTTTGTAGGTTGGCGGACATTAGATTTTGCCATACATCGCTTTTAGTCCGAAGTAATACCGGTGATAAACCGGCGCAGGCGCCCGCGATGTTTTGACGATCTTCTGGTCCGTCTCGGCCTCGAAGTCATCGAACAATTGATGGAGTGGAGCAATCATGATCGATCATGTGGGATTTTCCGTGTCGGACTATGTGCGCTCGAAGGCGTTTTATGAGAAGGCATTGCTGCCGCTCGGCTACTCATTGATCATAGAGGCGACCGCGCAGGCAACCGGAATGCCGGCCGCCGGTTTCGGCAGCGGTGGCAAGCCTGATTTTTGGATCGGTGGCGAGGGAATGGTGGACAAGCCGTTGCACATAGCCATAGCTGCACAAGATCGAGCCTCGGTCGACGCGTTCTACCGCGCAGCGCTGGCGGCGGGCGGCAAGGATAATGGTCCGCCCGGTGTGCGGTCGCACTATCACCCGAATTATTACGGGGCGTTTGTATTTGACCCTGATGGACACAACATCGAGGCGGTCTGCCACAGACCAGGCTGATGTAGCCCTAGCGGGGGAACGATACGAGCCGACGGAGGATGTCGATAGCGAAGCGCGGACATTCGAATGCTCGACGTGCGCCTATGGGGAAACAGGAGTGGTCAAATTCCGATAAGCGGGATTGGCGCTTGAAGCGTCAGTGCCGCTCGTGATGATCCAGAGCGTACACTCCGATTGCGCTACTTCCGAAGCCGGGTGGTCACTTCACTGGCTGGCAATATTGTCGAGCTTGCCGTTCAGGGTGATACCGATTGCGTTAACGACAACGATGATCGCCAGCGAGATACCCGCGGCGACAAGGCCATGTTCAATGGCCGTAGCCCCCGTATCTTCTTTGAGGAACGCCACGAATTTGGACACTCACGACAACCCTTCTCGCGCCGAGGCCGGCAAAATAGTGGCTAGTGCTTAAAAAAGAGCTTCGCAACAAAACGAAGCAATTAACCGCCGAGCAACCGCGCCATGGTAGCTGCGTGCCATCGGCGGACGTGCAAGGAACAATTTATGATCGGACATCCGGCCGGGTTGCGCCGGCTTGACGGCATCATCTGGGCGATTGTTGCCATGCTGGCCGCGATAGCAGTGATTGCTCCATTCGTAGCGAACTTCATGCTTGTTGGGCCCTCGTTCCTTGCTGCCGGTGGCGGTGTCGCACTCTGCCTTGCCGGTTATTGGCTTTATGAGACAAAACGGCCCGATCCGCGATTAGCGAGCGCGGTTGGTGGCACCGCCCAAATTGTAGCTTTTGCGGCGGTCGGCGCGCCGGTGTCCTACATCGCCGCAAGCCTTAACCTTCCGTTGCGCGATGCTTGGTTTGATGCCGCTGACCGCGCGCTCGGGTTTGATTGGGTCGCGCTGCTCGGCTGGATGGACGCGCACGCGACCCTGCACCCGGTATTCAGCATGATTTACTCGAGTCTGATCCCGCAAACCGTCGCCGTGGTACTGGCGCTGGCTTTGGCCGGGCGGCTTGTATGGCTGCGGATTTTCATCCTGGCGTTCATTATTTCTGCCATCGTCACGATCATCATCGCTGCGATTTTGCCGGCGGAAGGGGTGTGGGGTTTCCACAAGTTATCGGCTGCCGATTATCCCAATATCGTACCAGCAACGCGGGAAATTCACTTGCCGGTTTTTCATGGTCTGCGTGACGGTTCGTACAGGGACCTTGTGGCCACGGGCGCGCAAGGCATCATCACGTTTCCCAGCCTGCATTCGGCACTCGCATTCATTATTACGGTCGCGCTGTGGCCGGTTCCGGTGCTGCGCTGGGTCGGGTTGGCGATCAACGGTCTGATGCTGGTTTCGATCCCCGTCGATGGCGGGCACTATTTCATCGACATCTTCGCTGGGCTGGCTATTGCCTGGGCCTCGGTCATCGCTGCCAGGCGCGTCGCGAAAATTGCACACCAGCCACGGCTGCAAACTGCTGGCGGCGAAATCGGACTTGCAGCCAGCCGCTAGGCTCCGCTCTCCGCTTGTGGTCTAAGCAGACGTTGTAAGCCAACATGGCGATGGCACTGCGAGCTGTCCGCGAGTGACCCAAAGCGAACATTCGGGATGGCCTTCCGCTATCCCTGTGACCCGTTACAATAGCTCTTCAAGGTAGGGGCGCGAGCATGAGGCGACGCGAGTTCATCGCGCTTGTAGGTGGTGCTGCGGCGGGTTGGCCACTTGCCGCTCGTGCCCAGCGCACGGAATTGCCGGTGATCGGGTTTCTTGGCAGTTCGTTACCCGACGAATACGCGTTCCGACAGGGGCTGAAAGATGAAGGCTATATCGAGGGCCAGAACATTATTTTGGAGAACCGCTACCCGGACGAGAAG
>DAISKM010000525.1:0-3100 GCA_036820945.1 Pseudolabrys sp. | reverse complement strand
GGCCGGCGCACTCGTCTATGTTTTTCTCATGCGCAAGATGACAGGGGAGATGGTCCTCGCCGCAGTCCTCACAACCGTCGCACTCGGCATTCTCATCCGAGGCGCAGTTCTCCTGATCTGGTCCGCCCAGCAGCAATATCCGGCGCAAGCGCTCGGCGTGGCCAATCCTTCGTTCTCATTGTTCGGCGGCGCACGCATTTCATTCTGGTCCGCTGTCCTGGTCGCAATAACGATCGCCGTCTATGGCGCGCTGTTCGGTTTTTTGCGCTTTGGCCGCTGGGGAATGCGCATGCGTGCCGCCGGCCAGAATCCGCTCCTTGCCGCCCAGCGCGGCATAAACCTGCACGGCGTCTATGCCCTGGCCTGGTGTCTTTCAACGTTGACGGGAGCATTCGCCGGGATCCTGATGGCGCTCGATTCCGGCTTGACCAGCAGCATGCCCGTCATTGCTTTGAAGGCCTTTCCTGCCGCCCTTGTCGGCGGCCTCGACAGTCTTGCCGGCGCGCTGGCCGGCGCGCTGATCGTGGCAGGCGCCGAGGTTCTCCTCATCTACTACGTCGATCCTTTGCTGTCGGACGTTGTGCCGTTTCTGGTCCTGATCGCGATGCTGGTCGTGCGCCCCTGGGGCCTTTTCGGCACGCGCGAGGAGCTCGACCGTGTTTAGGCCGGCGCCGCGCGCGAGCGGTTATCTCCACACCGGATACGGAGAAGATATTGCGCTGCTGCAAACCCGGACCGAGCGGGCAAGCCTCGCGGTTTTTGCGATATTGCTGGCGGTTTTTCCCTTCCTCGCCTCGCCTTTTGCGCTCGACCTCGCCTGCCAGGTCTTTCTCGCTTCGGTCGGCGCGCTTTCACTGATGCTGCTGACCGGCTACGCGGGCCAGATTTCGCTCGGCCACGCCGGTCTGATTGCTGCCGGCGCGTTTACCACCGGAATTCTCGCGCGGGAAATAAGCGCGCCATTCTGGATCACGCTGCCGGCTTCGGCGCTGACCGGCATCGTGCTCGGTTTTATTTTCGGCCTGCCCTCTCTTCGGCTGCGTGGCCTCTACCTTGCCGTGAGCACGTTAGCTCTGCCCTTCGTCGTCATCTATCTCGGCGGCGAATACGAGACCAAGCGCGGTTTTTCCACCGGCATTGTCGTCGATCCGCCGCGCTTTGCCGGCATGAAGCTTACAGACGGCCGGGCCTGGTATTTCGTCTTGCTCGCAGCGGCTCTCGTGAGCCTGTTGATTTGCGTGAATCTTCTGCGCAGCCGCAGCGGCCGCGCATGGCAGGCGCTCCATGTCCGAGAGACGGTGGCCGAAGCGCTCGGCATCAGCGTCGCGCGTTACAAGCTGCTGGCGTTCGTCATTTCCTCCAGCATGACATCGGTCGCCGGCTGCCTCTTTGCCTATTACCGCGGCTTCGTATCGATCGAAGCCTTCGATCTGTTCCTGTCGATCCAATATGTCGCGATGATCATAGTCGGCGGCATGGGTTCACTGCTTGGCGCGCTGTTGGGTGCAGCATTCATCACCGTCTTTCCATATCTGATTGAGGCGCTGTTGCGACTGCTGCCGAACGTTCAGAAACTCGCTGGAGAGATTTTCGCCGTCAACTACGCGGCGTTTGGCGTGGTCATGATTCTCTTCCTGATCTTTGAGCCACTTGGGCTCGTCGGCATCTGGCATCGCCTCCAGAACTACTTTCTGCTCTGGCCGTTCAGGTACAAGCCGCTGGCAGGAGCACGCAAATGACTGCCCTGCTTCAGGTCGACAAGATCGAGGTTGTCTACAAGCGAGCCATCACCGCCGTGCAAGGCGTGACGCTGTCGGTCGCCGAAAGGCAGATCGTGGCGGTGCTTGGCACCAATGGCGCGGGCAAGACCACAACCCTGCGCGCGATTTCCGGTTTCCTTGGCATAGACGATGCGCGTGTGACCGAGGGCACCATAACGTTCAAAGGCACCAGAATCGACAACGGACTCCCGCACGATATCGCCGCAAGAGGCATCGTCCTGGTGCCGGAGCGCGAAAAGGTCTTTCCCAACCTCACCGTGGCAGAAAATCTTGCCGCACCGGTGCCGCGCGCCGGCAGTTCAAGCGAACGACACCGTCTCAACGAGCGCACCTACCATTTCTTTCCCCGGCTTGCCGACTTGCGAAGCCGGACCGCCGGCCTTCTCTCGGGTGGCGAAAGGCAAATGCTGGCGATCGGCGCCGCGCTGATGTGCAATCCCCAATTGTTGCTGGTCGACGAATTGTCGCTCGGCCTGGCGCCGGTCGTGGTCCAGGATCTCACACGACGCCTCACTGCAATCCGCAACGAGCTTGGCATCGCTGTCTTGCTGGTCGAGCAGAGCGCGGCTGCCGCGCTCGAGATTTCGGACTACGCCTACGTCATGGAGAACGGACGCATCGTCCTTGATGGCGACCGCGAGCGCCTCAAAAGCCATCAGGACGTGCAGGAGTTCTATCTCGGCCAGGCGGGGGGCGAGCGCCGCTCCTATCGCGACGTCAAGCAATATCGCCGATCGCGGAGGTGGTATGGCTGAGTTTTCTGTGGAGCACCTGCATCTGCGCTTCGGCGGGCTGACCGTGCTCGACGACGTATCCTTCACCGTCGCGCGCGGCGAATTGTTTGCCCTGATAGGCCCGAATGGTGCGGGCAAGACCAGCGTTTTGAACTGTATCAGCGGAATCTATCGCGGCAGTGGCGCAATTCGTTTCCGCGGCTCCGATATTGCCGGGCTAGCGCCACACGAGATTGCCCAGCTCGGGCTGGCGCGGACCTTCCAGCATGGCGAACTCTTCCCGCAAATGAGCGTACTCGACAACCTGCTGACCGGACGACACGCTCGTATCCAGACAAATCCGCTGGCCGAAATGCTGTTCCTGCCCGGCGTGCGACGCGCCGAGGTAGCTCACCGTGAAGCGGTCGAGCGAATTATCGATGTCGTTGAGCTTGAGCGTTACCGTCACGCGACGGTCGGCAGCCTGCCCTTTGGCCTGCAGAAGTTGGTCGGCTTTGCGCGCGCTCTCGCGTTAGAGCCGTCAATCATGTTGCTCGACGAGCCCTCGGCAGGGCTCAATCGCGACGAGCGCGAGGACCTAGCACG
>DAISKM010000524.1:0-3103 GCA_036820945.1 Pseudolabrys sp. | reverse complement strand
CACGTGATGTATGTCTGGGTGGATGCACTCACCAACTATATTACAGGCGTGGGCTATCCCGATCCCGACGCAGAGCGCTGGCACTATTGGCCGTGCGACATCCATGTGATCGGCAAGGACATCGTGCGCTTCCACGCCGTCTATTGGCCGGCCTTCCTGATGTCGGCCGGTCTCGCGGTGCCGCAGCGAATTTTTTCGCATGGCTTTCTGTTCAATCGCGGCGAGAAAATGTCGAAGTCGGTCGGCAACGTGATCGACCCTTTCACGATGGCCGACACCTATGGCGTCGATCAATTTCGCTATTTCTTCCTGCGCGAGGTGCCGTTCGGGCAGGATGGAAACTACAGTCACGAGGCGATCGTCAATCGCATCAATGCGGACCTGGCGAACGACCTGGGAAATCTGGCGCAGCGCTCATTGTCGATGATCGCGAAGGCGTTCGCCGGCAAATTGCCGGAGCCGGGATCCTTTACGGAAAGCGACAAGACCATCCTCGCTTCGGCGGATGCGATGATTGACACCGCCCGCGAGCACATGAAAACCCAACAGCTTCACCAGGTGCTCAATTGCGTCTGGGCTGTCGTGGCCGCCGCCAACCGTTACTTTGCTTCGGAGGCGCCCTGGGCGCTGGCAAAAACCGATCCGGGGCGGCAGGGGACCGTCCTTTATGTGACGGCAGAGGTCCTGCGCCAGGTTAGTATTCTGGCCCAGCCCTTTGTTCCGGCGTCAGCGTCCAAGTTGCTCGATCTGTTGGCGGTGGAACCAGGCGCGCGCTCATTCGGTGCGATCAAACCGGGCTCGCGGATCAAGCCAGGTGTCGTCCTGCCGCAGCCATCGCCCGTATTTCCGCGTTACGTCGAAACGGAAGACAAAGAATGATCGCTTGAAAAGCACGCGAGACGTGGCCTCGCGTGCCTTCGCTGATCAATTTATCGCCGCGAATTACCTTCGCCTGCTGGCGCGCCGCCCATGTTTCCGCCGGCGCTGCCTCGGGCGCTGGAGCCTTCACCGGTCGGTCCGCCTTGCATCTTAGCCGAACCTTCCGATTGAACGTCCGCGTTTGGCGAACTGCCGCGCACCCGAGCACGACCTTCAAAGGAGCCGCTCCCGGTTGTCGACCGTGAGCGCGTCTCAACGCCGGTCGAAGAGCGCGTCGCTGTGCGGGAATCGATGCTGCCGTCCATTCGACGCGTGCGGGTCTCTACTCCCAGTCGCTCGCCATGGCGGCGTGAACCAGACTCCACTCCGATTCCTTCGCCATGGTGATGCCTGCCGAACCGGCGCTCATAGGGTGCGTAGTTCCAGCTGTTCCAGCCGTAGACACCGCCCCAACCCAGGCCACGCCGGAACGCAAAGCCGCAGCGATACCAGCCGGGACCGTGCCAGCCATTGAAGTAGAAGCAATAGCGATTGCCCTCATGCACATAAACCCGCACAGCGACCTGATCAATGAGATCGCTGCCGGCTCCAATCAGACCGGCATTGACGGGAAATGTTCCTGCACTCGCGTGCGTTGCAACCAATAGGGCGCCGGCCGCAATGGCCAACCCAAGTGTCCTCATCGGGATATCCTCCTCGTAATCCCCCGTCGCCCGCTAACGTACCGAATACCGCTTGGTTCCGGTTCGAACCGATGCGCCGTCGTTGACTCATAAGAAAGGCCACCATCAGGTGGCCTTTCTTCATTGACGTGGTCGCGACACGCCTGTGGGTTCACAGAGTGTGGCTAGTTCTTTTCTACGCAGACCGTCTTGATCTGTTTTTCAGCGTCGGCCTGCGTCTTGAACGCCGCCGGCCCGATCTGGATCCAGGTCGTTTCGGTCGGACGAGTCTCGACGACCTTACACTTCTTCGTCGCTTTCTCCTGGACGATGTAGTAGTCGGCGCTAGCCGTAGACATCAGCAGCCCTATGGCGGTCATCGCCAGAGCCAGTTTCTTCAGCATTGGTTTCCTCCTCTGGAAGATTACACCGCAAACAAGTCACCAAGCTCACGTAAGGTTCCCAAGGGCTTCCGGGCACAAAGTTCCGCAAAAACTTGACCAGCACGCGGGGCAGTCGCTACCAACAGCCGCGTACAGAGGGTGTGTCCCTTTCGATCGAACGTCATGTAGAAAATGAACTCTTGCTAACCCCATGCTTGTCGACAGCCATTGCCATCTCGACTTCCCTGACTTTTCAACGGAGCTTGATGCCGTGATCAGTCGGGCTCGCGCCGCTGGCGTCGGCCGGATCGTTACCATTTCGACCCGCGTGAAGAGACACGCCCAGGTGCTTGCGATCGCGGAAAAAGTTCCTGAAGTTTTCTGTTCGGTTGGCACCCATCCCCACTACGCGCACGAAGAACCAGACGTCGACGCGCAAAAGCTCGCCGGTCTGGCCAAGCACCCAAAAATTGTCGCGATAGGGGAGGCGGGGCTCGACTACTTCCGCAACAACAGTCCCCGCGAAGCGCAGGCGGCCAGCTTCCGAGAGCACATCGCAGCTGCGCGCGAGACCGGCTTGCCGCTGGTTATTCATTCGCGCGACTGCGATGTCGACATGATGCAGATCCTGCGCGAGGAAAGCGGGAAGGGGGCCTTCCCTGCCGTGTTGCATTGTTTCACCGGGGGTCGCGATCTCGCCTTCGCGGCGATCGACCTGGGACACTACGTCTCGTTCACGGGCATTTTGACCTTCAAGAATTCGGACGCGCTCCGCGAGATTGCCGCCGCGCTGCCGGCCGACCGCATCATGGTGGAAACCGATGCGCCTTATCTCGCGCCACTCCCTTACCGGGGAAAACGTAATGAACCGGCGTACGTGGTCGAAACCGCTAAAGTTTTAGCGGATGCGCGCGGCGTATCTGCCGACGAGATTGCGCGGCAGACGACCGAGAATTTTTTCCAGCTCTTCAGTAAAGTGCCCCGCGTGTTAGCCGACGCCGCATGACATTAACCTTCACCATTCTCGGGTGCGGTTCGTCCATGGGTGTGCCGCGCGTCGCGCTGGGCTGGGGCTCCTGCGATCCGGAAAATCCAAAGAACCGGCGGCGTCGCTGCTCGCTGCTTGTCGAGCGCCGGAACCCGCAAGGGCATCGGACACGCGTGCTGGTTGATTGCTCG
>DAISKM010000523.1:2774-3113 GCA_036820945.1 Pseudolabrys sp. | reverse complement strand
AAACTGATGGCGCCGCGCGCCGCGGCGAAATCCTCACGCCACACGGCCGCGTGGAAACTCCGGCCTTCATGCCGGTCGGTACACAAGGGACTGTGAAAGGGCTCGCGCCGGATACGGTACGCGACACGGGCACCGATAT
The DNA here is from genome assembly GCA_036820945.1 of Pseudolabrys sp. Taxonomy (GTDB): domain Bacteria; phylum Pseudomonadota; class Alphaproteobacteria; order Rhizobiales; family Xanthobacteraceae; genus Pseudolabrys. The sequence continues at coordinate 2,974 of DAISKM010000523.1, read as the reverse complement.
CGTTCTCGGAAATACATACCATCTCATGTTGCGTCCTGGCGCCGAACGCATCGCCGCACTCGGTGGCTTGCACAAGTTCATGAACTGGCCGCTGCCGATCCTCACCGACTCCGGCGGCTTCCAGGTCATGTCGCTCTCCGACCTGCGCAAGATCGACGAGCGCGCAGTGACGTTTCGGTCTCATCTCGACGGCGCGATGA
>DAISKM010000523.1:0-2764 GCA_036820945.1 Pseudolabrys sp. | reverse complement strand
AGATTCAGGCGCTGCTCGGCGCCGATATCGCCATGCAGTTGGATGAATGCCTGAAGCTGCCCGCGACACGCGAGGACATCGCCCGCGCCATGAAACTGTCGTTACGTTGGGCCGAACGCAGCAAGCGCGCTTTTGAGACCTGTGCGGCTAATAGCCACGCGCTGTTCGGTATCGTGCAGGGTGGCGACGACCTTTCCATGCGCGGGGAGAGCGCCCGCGCGCTCACAGCCATGGAGTTTCACGGGTATGCGATCGGCGGGCTAGCCGTGGGCGAGCCGCAAGAGACGATGTTGAAGATCGTTGCCGAAACGGCACCGATGCTTCCTGCAGAACGCCCGCGCTACCTGATGGGCGTCGGCACGCCGCACGACCTCGTCGAAGCAGTGGCGCGCGGCATCGACATGTTTGACTGCGTCCTTCCGACCCGCAACGGGCGCCACGGCATGGCTTTCACCCGCTGTGGAGCAATCAATCTCGCCAACGCCCGCCATGCCGCTGACCCCCGGCCGCTCGATTCCGAAAGCGCCCATCCTGTCGCGCGCACATATTCGCGGGCGTACCTGCATCACCTGACCAAAGCCAACGAAATGCTGGGAGCCGTGCTGCTTTCGACCATCAATCTCGCTTACTACCAAGCACTGATGGGCGGGATGCGCGAGGCAATTGCAGCCGGACAATTTGCCGAGTTTCGCCATCAAACGATGGCGCAGTGGGAGCGCGGCGACTTGCCGCCGGTGTAGCCAGGGGGTTGTTTCGTCAGGGGGCCTTCGTTAAAGCGAGCCTATGAATATCCAGCCTGGTTTTCTCGCGCATCGCCGTAAGCCGCGCTTCATGGTGCCGCCAAGCAGTTGTGATGCGCATTGCCATGTATTCGGGCCAGCCGCGAAATTTCCCTATGCCGCGAGCCGGCGATACACGCCGGCGGATGCGCCGAAGGAAATGCTATCGGCCTTACACGCGCATCTCGGCGTCGACCGTGCCGTGATCGTGCGGGCAAGCTGCCACGGCACCGACAATGCCGCGATGCTCGATTGCATCGCTTCCGATCCCAGACGCTATCGGGGCGTCGCCATCGTCGATGACGGATTCACCGACAAAGATTTCGATGCGCTCGACCGCGGAGGCGTGCGGGGAGTGCGGTTTAATTTCGTTAGGCATCTCGGCGGCGCCCCGGACATGGAGGTGTTCAATCGCGTAGTTGACCGCATCAAGGGACGCGGTTGGCACGTCGTCTTGCACGTGGACGCCCCCGATATTATTCCGCTTTCCCCAATGATGCGGAAATTGCCACTGCCATTCATCATTGACCACATGGGCCGCGTGCCAGCGGAAGCCGGCGCCGATCAGCCGCCGCTGCGCGCCTTGATCGAGCTTTCCAAGCTGGAAAACTGCTGGATAAAGGTCTGCGGATCGGAGCGCATTTCCATGCCGCCGTATGCCGCGGCCATCCCGATAGCGCGAGCCGTCGTCGAGGCGGCATCCACGCGCGTGTTATGGGGCACCGATTTTCCTCATCCCAACGCTACGCATGAAGCCGACGAGGCCGATCTGGTCGATTTGGTGCCCCAGTTCGCACCCGATACGCTGGCGCAGAGGCGCCTGCTGGTGGACAATCCGGCAGCGCTTTATGGTTTCGACTGACAACAATAAAAGCGAAAACACGGAGGAACGCACTATGGTGAAGGGGCCGTTTGCAATGATCTACTGCCGGACCGTACTGCTGGCATTGGCCGCACTTGTCGTGAACCTGGCGCCGCCGGCGCAGGCAGCCTGGCCGGAGAAGCCGATCAAGCTTGTCTTGCCGTTCGGCGCCGGCGGAGTTGCCGATGTCACCGCACGGATTCTGGCCGACAAGCTCAGCCAGAAGCTCAACCAGCGCGTGGTCGTGGAGAATATGCCGGGGCCCGGCGGTATCGCTGCAGCGCGCGCAGTGACGACCGCGCCTCCCGATGGTTACACGATGGCCTATGTCACCAACGGGACCGCGATCAGTGTGGCGGCGTTCAAGAGCTTGCCATTCGATCCGGTGAAAGACTTTGACATGATTTCGATGGTTGGCACTTTCGATCTAGTGTTCGTGATCAGTAGCCAATCCGAGCACAAAACGCTCGGCGATTTCATGAAGGCAGCGCGGGCCAATCCTGGCAAGCTCAACATTGGGACCATCGCTGTTGGCGGCACGCAAAATCTGGGCGGCGAGTTGTTTAAGACGACTGCCGGTCTCAACGTGCAGATTGTTCCCTACAAGAACTCGCCGGATATAGTGGTCGCGCTGCTGCGCAACGACGTGCAGATGATGATTGATTTCCCACCGGCGGTGCAGGGCCAGGTGGCCGACGGCCAGCTGCGTATTCTGGCAACATCAAGTCCAAAAGTTTCTCCGCTGTTGCCAAACGTTCCGACTGTCGATCAGGCAGGCGTGAAAGGCTACGAGGTCGTTTCCTGGAATGGTGTCGGCGTTCCGAAGGATACGCCCAGGCAGGTGATTGACACCATGAACGCCGCCATCCGCGAGGTTCTCGCCATGCCGGATGTGAAAGAGCAATTTGCCAAGGTTGGCGTCGTTGCGCAGGCGAGCACGCCAGCCGAGCTGATGGATCGTCTCACTTCCGATATCAAGAAATGGAACGACGTTATCGACAAGGCCGGCATTGCACGGAAGTAGCAAACCCCAATCCTTCTCAAGGCGGGCCCGGACCTCGGTCCGGGCCCGTTGCATGAAATGTGGTCGATGCCGATTGATCTTTATTGCGAGCGGTTGACC
>DAISKM010000522.1:0-3117 GCA_036820945.1 Pseudolabrys sp. | reverse complement strand
TCCTACATCAATGGGGCGAACCTGCGCGTGTCAGGAGCGCGCTGATGCGCCTTGCGCTCGGCGTTTGGCTGCCTATTATCGCCGTCCAAATTCCATCCTTACAACAAGCCTAAACGTCATCAAGGAGTGAAAAATGGTCGCGGCAGTGCGCGTTCACAAACCCGGCGGTCCCGAAGCTCTGACCTACGAGGACGCACAAATTCCCGCGCCCGGCCAAGGCCAGATCAAGATCAAGCAGCATGCCTGCGGCGTCAATTTCATCGATGCCTATTTCCGGATGGGCATGTATCCGTCACCTGTCGGTCTGCCCTTCATCGCCGGCAACGAAAGTGCCGGGGAAGTGATTGCGGTCGGCCCCGGCGTGACCGACGTCAAAGTCGGGGATCGGGTGGCGTACGTTGGCCCACTGGGTGGTTACGCGGCCGAGCGTGTGCTGGCGGCCGACCGCGCCGTCAAGTTGCCCGATAATATTTCATACGAGCAAGCGGCCGGCATGATGCTCAAGGGCATGACCGTGCAATATCTGCTCAATCGCACATACAAGGTCGAGAAAGGCACCGTTTGCCTGATACATGCTGCGGCCGGCGGCGTCGGCCTCATCGCCTGTCAGTGGGCCAATCATCTTGGCGCGACTGTTATCGGCACCGTCGGCTCCAAGGACAAGGCCGAACTCGCCAAAAAGAACGGCTGCCATCACACAATCCTTTATCGGGACGAAGATTTTGTCGCGCGAGTGAAAGAAATCACCAGCGGCAAACTCTGTGACGTGGTCTACGACGGCATCGGCAAGACCACGTTCCCGGCTTCGCTCGATTGCCTGCGGCCGCTCGGCTATTTCGTGAGCTTCGGCAGCGCGTCGGGGCAGATTGACGCCTTCAACATCAACATCCTGCAGACCAAGGGCTCTCTTTTCGCAACCCGGCCGACGCTTAATAATTACGTTGCCAAGCGCGACGATTTGATGATCACCGCCGCTGACCTGTTCAAGGTCGTCGGCTCCGGCGCAGTGAAAATTCCGATCAACCAGAAGTATCCGCTCAAGGATGCTGCAAAGGCACACAAGGAGATGGAAGGCCGCGAGACCACAGGGTCAACCATCCTCATACCCTAGTCGTCGTATGACGTCGAACGCGATGGCGGCAAGTTTTCTGCTCGCCACCGCGAATTTCTCGTATGCCGGCAGTGTTTCCGATACCGAAGCGCTGGCAATTATGCGCAAACACTGCGCCATGTGCCACGCGGCGAAGCCCACGCATCAAAGCTTTCGGGAATCGCCGAAAAATATCATCCTGGAGACAACGGCCGACTTTAAAAAATATGCCGCCGTGATTTTCGCCCAGACCGTTCAGACCAGGGGCATGCCACTCGGCAACGAGACCGAGATGACCGATGATGGGCGTGCAATACTTGGCCGCTGGCTGAGGGACCTGCCTTGACCGACGGCACGAAACCGTTTGGCGTCGTGGCCACGTTCGTCATCGGGACGGTTGCGCTTCTTGTCGCTCAGCTTTCCGGGATTGCGGCACTAAGCGGATGGTATGGCCTCAACCTGAAAGAGGTCGGCGCTCTGAGCACGAACGGTGGCGCCATCGTACTTTTTATCTTCATCTCCGCGCCGGTGCAGGTGGCGCTGTTGGCCTTGGCGGCAAGCCACAAGGCAAGCGCGGCAGAGTACCTTGGTTACAAGCTGCCCCGACGCGGCGAATTGGTAGCAGCCGTGCTGGTGCTCGCCGCCCTGATCATCGTGGGTGACACAGTAAGTTGGCTCGCGGGCCGTCACATCGTCGATCGCTTCCAGAGCGACATCTACCAGGCCGCCAAAAGTGCAAACTTGCTGCCGCTGCTGCTGATTGCAATCACCGTCCTGATCCCGATCAGTGAAGAAACTCTTTTCCGCGGATTTTTGTTTCGCGGATGGCTGAGATCCTCACGCGATGCCTGGCCGGTTATTCTCATCACGGCGGGGATTTTTGCGATCATTCACGTTCAATACGACTGGTTTCTCATAGCGCAGGTGTTCGTTTTCGGCGTGTTTTTTGGATGGGTGCGCTGGGCGAGCGGTTCAACCATTTTGACCATGCTCCTGCACGGGCTGGTAAATATTGAGGGCATGGTCGAAACAATGCTGGCTGCCGGCAGCTGAGGACCAACGGAATTTGGTCCGATCCGCAAGCTCAAAGCAGGGCCGCGATGCGGGCGATAGCCGGGTGGTGATTGATGCCAGCCGGCAATCTGGGAAGCCCGATGACTCCAACCCCGGCCGCAAATTGCTCGATGCTCGCCACCGTATCATCGAGCGCAACGGTGTCACGGTCGCCTTCACTGACGATAATTGCGGCGATGGTCAGCCTTCGCTGACGCAAAACATCGAGCGCGGTGAGCGTGTGGCTGATAGTGCCGAGATAGCCACCGACAACAAGCAACACTGGAACATCAAGCGCCGTCATCCAATCGAGCACGGTACGGCGGCCATTGAGTGGGACCATGATGCCGCCCACGCCCTCGATAAAGAGCGGCCCTTTTGCGGCAGTGATCGCGAGGCGGCTGAATTCAATCACCTTGTCAAAGTCGATGCTGCGTCCTTCGCGGGCGGCGGCGAGGTCGGGCGCCAGCGGAGCCCGAAAGCGCCAGGGCGCTATCCGGTCGATCTCGTCGGCAGTGACCGGTCGGCCAAGCGCGGTCAGCAGAACAGCCGGATCGCTTGTCTGTGCGACGGAGGAGTCATAGCCGCTGACAACTGGCTTCAGTGCTTCGACGGGTTGGTTTGACTCGCGCAGGTAGCGCACAAGCGCCGCTGTGACGAATGTTTTTCCAATATCGGTCCCTGTCGAGGTTACGAAGTAGGAGGCCACGGTGTTACGCCAGTATTTTTTCGCGCACGATATCGGCCAACTGTTTGACATGATCGTCAGGGTGCTGCGCCGTAAATGTCAGTCGCAGGCGCGCCGTGCCTGGAGGGACTGTCGGCGGACGGATGGCAACGGCCAGATAGCCATGACCTTCCAGCAAGCGTGAAGCGGCGATTGCATCCTCTTCGTCGCCTATCACGACGGGCACTATCGGGCTCTGCGTTTCGGGAAGGCCCGCGCGCTTCGTGAACATTTTTGCCTTCTGGAC
>DAISKM010000521.1:0-3117 GCA_036820945.1 Pseudolabrys sp. | reverse complement strand
CCCTTTCTTCTCCCCAACATCGACGAGATTCTGTTGGCGTGTGCCGCGGCAGCCCCCACAACCGTGCTCACTAATGGGATGCTGTTCGTAGGTCGGCGGCTGGGTATGCTTCGGACCCTGCCACGCGATCGGATCACCTTGCAGATCAGTCTCGACAGCCCGACGCCCGAGCTTCACGACCGCCATCGGGGTGAGGGTACGTGGGCGCGCACTCTGAGGGGAATTGAGAATGCTCGATCGGCGGGCTTTCGAGTACGGCTGGCGGCAACGGTGTCCACAGATGCAGAGGCCGATGCGTTTCGCGTGTTCCTGGACCACCGCAATGTCGCGATTGAAGACCGAGTAATTCGCCGCATTGCGCTGCGCGGTTTTGCCAGTGACGGCATTGCACTCGCGCGCGCCGACCTGGTGCCGGAGATCACCATCACTGCAGATGGTGTTTATTGGCATCCGGTCGGAGCGGAGGATAAAGATCTCTTGGTATCGCGCGACATTTTTCCCCTGGCAGAAGCCTTCGACGCTGTGCGGCGCGCGTTCGATCAAGAAAAAGACCATGAACGCCGGCTGGCGAAGATATTCAACTGCGCATAGCGCCGGTCACGCCTGGACTGATGACTTGAAAAATCCCTGCCGCGCAGAGGCCTCGCGCAAAGACTTATACCCATCGAGATGCGGCTCTACCCAGCGCCGAAGCCCCTCGGCTTCGAGCACGGCGCGATGTTTCGGATTATCGTAGCTCATCCCGGACAATGCTTCGGCAAACCGCTGCTGCAACGCCGGTTCAAGATCTGCTCGCGCCGTGAACATGCAGTGATTATACGGTGGTGAGGTCCAGATTTCGGTGAGCGCACCTTGGGGGACGAGACGCTCGATTTGCACTGCTTTCCAGAACGGACTGCCGATTGCCCCGGCGTCGGCGCGACCGTCGAGAATAGCGCGAACGACCTCCACTTCACTGGCCCCGGTATCGCCGTGCTTGCCGACGTCGCTGTTGAAGCGCAGAGCACGATAGTCTTTTCCCTCTTGCAGACCTTCTTTCTCCAGGAAGTGTACCGGTAGAATTGCTGCGTGCCCGCTATCGCGGCTGCCCAGTGCAAGCGTACGACCTCTGACGTCCGCAAGCGTGGTAACTGAGCCACCGGTCGCCGCGACAATCTTTGTCATCCAGCCGATATCGGTGTCACGCATGGCAATTGGCCGGCAGCGCTGGCCGCTCCATACGTCGGCCTGCAGATAAGCGAGATTGGTGTTCCAGGCGATATCGATGTAAGGCACGCGTTTGCCAAGCGGCTCCAAAAGTGCGCTCACCTGCGCCTCATAGTTTTGGAAGAGAGCAACTTCGACGGAAAGCCGCGCTTCTTCATGAAAATAGCTGCGCATACCTTCCCAGATCGTTACCACCTTTGGGTCATAAGCTACGGCGCCAACCCAAACTGTTCGACTCATTTCGGCTCCTCAGGTGCTAGCAGGCAGGACAAGGTTGCAATTTTCCTCCCCGGTCGCCTCAGTTCATAATCAGAACAGCGGCAGTCCGAGTACAGCGCGTCCAATGAATTCGCGCAGCACGTCTCCCGTCGGCGCCATGACGGCACCGGCATGGGCGTCACGAAACAGCCGCTCGACGCCGGTATGCTTCGAGAACGCGGCGCCGCCACAGACGCGCATCGCGGTCGAAGTGACTTTTATTGCGACGTCGCCCGCCGCAGCCTTGGTCTCAAGCACGCGCAGCAGGGTCGTGTCGCGCGGTTGTTCGAGATAATCGATCAAATCATCGATGCGGGCGGCAAGCCCGTCTGTGTCGATCTGCATCTCGGCGATTTGTGCGCGCAATGTCGGGAGACTTTCGCCCAAGCTCTGGCCGAGATGCTCGAAGCGCGCGGTGTTGAGGTGCTTTGCCGTAGCGACAATCGCGGCCCGACTGAGGCCGAGTGCAACAGCAGCCGCACCCAGATTAAATAGCGGTAGAACGACGTTCATCATGGCCGGGAATCCCGCGCCATCTTCGGTGAGCTGAAGATCCGGCGGAATCGCGCATGCCTCCAGCATCATGGGCGCAGAGGCGTTCGCCCGCAGCCCCAGACCGTCCCATGGCCCGGCGACCGAAAGGCCCGGCGTTTGTGCCGGGACGAGGTAGAGCGTGGACTCCGTTGGGCCCTTGCCGTCAGGAGCAAGCGAGCTCACCACGTAGCATTGAGCATGACCCGCACTTGTTACCCACGATTTCTTTGCCGTCAGCCTCACGCCCGCTCCGTCGCGGGCTGCCCGCGAGACCGGTGCCCAGAAATGACTACGCGAGCCCGCTTCACTGAATGCAAGCGTAGCCAGAATCTGCCCGGCCGCGATCTCTTTGAGCGTTGTTCCGACTGAAGCCCCCGACCGAGCTGCCGCAATGGTCGCCGCTGCGCAGACATGCATGAGGTAGACCATCGCCGCCGATGCATCCGCCTCCGCCAGTGTTGCGGTCACGCCGGCGAACGTCCGTGGCCCGAGCGCTGCGCCGCCAAACTCAATCGGCAGGATCAATCCTAGTAGACCACCCTTACCAAGCGCCTCAACTGCTTCGGTAGAAAATCGCCCCTGTTTGTCGTTTTGACTGGCCGCCGGAGCAAGAACGCGGTCGGCAATCTCTCTGGCGGTTGAAACTGCCGCGTCATGATTCATTGTCCCTTTATTCATGGTCCCTCTTCGGTAAACCAATGCCGCTGAGCGACATCGTAACCCTGACGTAATAAGTACGCCAACCCTCCCACCTTCCTCCCGGTTTCGAGACATAGCGCGTACAGCTCTCGAAATGATGATGTGGGACGCTCTTGATGTCCGCTTATGGCCCAAAGCAGACAATTTAAAACGCATCTGATGTCGCGTTCGCGGGTAAAGCGGACATGACTTTTTGCGGCGCAAATGCCTGCTTCTGACCCAAAGCGGACATTGATCCGCGTCACTTGCAAGTGCGTGTTCGGCCTAAACCGGAAGCGACGCAATGTGGGGCGCATGCATGGCGTAATGCGGCTCCTTTCCTCGTTTGCGGGGAGCAGATAGTAAAAAGCTATCGAATCCATTGCCATTTGGGGGATTGAGGGTGAGGCGTCGGCGCGCGACAAGAGCGCCCAGCAAGAA
>DAISKM010000520.1:0-3118 GCA_036820945.1 Pseudolabrys sp. | reverse complement strand
CCAAGATACGTGCGCGAACGTACGGACTTTCGCCTTTCAGCCATGCTGCAACTCCATTCCCATTTCGCGGTCGAGAATACCGCTTGGCGCCGATCCAACAACCAGTCGCGCCGTGCAACTTTGCATTAGTCTTAAATGGAATGGTTACCGCCTGCGGGCAGAAGAACGATCAATCAATACAGCGGCCGCCTACTCTTCCTTCTCGGTCGTGAAATAGAGCGGATAGCCCTTGTCGCGGCCCATTTCCGTGCCCTCTTTCGCCTTCGTCTCCGCAACGTCGCGGGTATAGACCGCGATGACGCAAACTCCCTTCTGGTGCGCCGTCATCATCACTTTGTAGGCGTGACTTTCGTTCATCCGGAATACGGCCTTCAGCACCTGCACCACGAACTCGCGCGGGGTGTAATCATCGTTGAGCAGGATGACCTTCCACAGCGGCGGACGCTGTGTCTTTGGCTTGACCTTCGTGCGCGGCTTCTCGAGCGTCTTCTGACTCACCGGGATACCCCGATTGCAGTGGCCCGCTGATGAACAATCCAAACCGTGCCGACTATAGCCGTGGCGCGCGCATGGATCGAGCCGGCGCTCTGTTGCCCCGCGCCCAACCTTGAGTTCTCAGCGCTATTTGTCCTTCTCTGGCGCAACGGTGGTCTTCGAGGAGCCCTCCGGCGCGGGCTGCATGCCGGGCGGAGTTTGACCCTGCGGGCTCGAAGCGGGCGCTCCGCCAGCGCCCGTGTTGGTCGGCCCGGTCCAGCCCTGGGGTTGTTTCTGCCCCTTGGTCTCGGGCGTCTGGGTGCGGCCTGTACTGGATTCCGGCTTGTCTGCCGGAGGATCGTCGGCCTTGGCCGGGGTGGTTGCAAAAGCGTTGGCGCAAACCAGGCAGGCGGCAATAAATGCGAAACGCATCGTGTTGGCTCCTCTGACCTTGGAGCCTAACTGTCGGGCAAGCCACCGAGTTCCAATTTTCTGAGGAGTCGCTCCTATGCTCTATCTAACCGTAAAAGCCGCGTTGTCAGGCATTATCATAGCAGTCGTTTCGGAAGTGGCGCGCCGTTCGCCGACCCTCGGCGCACTTATCGTGTCACTGCCTTTGGTTTCGATCCTCGGCATTCTCTGGCTGTGGCGCGACACAGGTGATGCCGAGCGCATTGCCGCCCATGCGCAATCGACATTCTGGTATGTGCTCCCGACGCTGCCGATGTTCTTGCTGATGCCGGCGATGCTGCGGCACGGCATCGGTTTTTGGCCGACACTTACAGCATGTTGTGCTCTTACCTTCATCCTCTACCTGTGCATGATCCGTGTGCTTGAACAATTCGGCATGACTCTGTGACGCAACGCAGCAAATCTCGCGGGAAAGGCAAAGAATTTTTGCATGTGATCAATCTGCCGCAAAAAATTCACGAGCTGCATGTACCTTTACGTCAGCGCTACTGCTTTACTCACCCCGCCCTTCCAATAAAGTTCAAAAACGGAGGGGAACGGGGTCTCTGGTAGCCGGGAGGTACCCCAATGGAAGTGTCTCGCGATATCGCAAGATTCGCGCGCTCGCGCCCCGTGATCGAGTGCGCGCAATGCGGCGAGCGCATTTACATTCCCGAATGGTCGGAATGTCTCGACGGATGCCGCGTGAGGCATCTGTGGCAGTGTGATGCGTGCGGGACTTCGTTTGAAACAACAGTGCGCATCGAAGCGGCCGCTTAACCGCTGAAACGCCTGGACAAAATGCATGGCGCGGAACATTGGTTCCGCGCCATGCATTATTTCTCGGCATCTTTAATGCCGGGAGAGAAACGATGGCAAAAACGGCACGCGGACGCTTGAGCTGGCTATGGCGCGGCTCACCGATCGGACGCAAGGGACCCCGCAAGGCCAATCCGAAATACACCCGCGACAAGAACAAGAACTGGAGCGCGAGTGACGTGCGCAGGCTGCGGCAACTCGCGCGCGACAACACCCCGACGCGTGTGATCGGGCTCAAGCTCGGCCGCAGTGAAACTTCGGTCCGAGGAAAAGCGCAGCGCGAACGCATTTCGTTACGACCGACGAACAAGTCGCCGTACGGTCGGCAAGGCTCGCGGCGAGGTGGACGTCGCAGGCGCTGAGTTCACGCGATTTTGCGCCCGCGTCGAGTCCAGCAGGCTATACTGCCGCGCATGACCAGCCGGCGATATTTTCTGCTCCTCGGAAGCGCCGCACTTGTCGCGTGTCCGCGTTCCACGCTCGCGACCGGCATGAGCCGCATCACTGCGTATGCTTTTAGCTTTAAAGACCTTGATGGCGGAGAGATCCGTCTCGCCTCATACGCGGGCCAGCCTCTGCTGGTGGTGAACACAGCCTCGCAGTGCGGCTACACCCCGCAATACGCCGGCCTTCAAACGCTGTGGAGCCGCTACCAGGCGCGGGGGCTGGTTGTTCTCGCCGTACCCTCGAACGATTTCGGCGGTCAGGAGCCCGGAGGCACCCGCGACATCCACGCGACCGCCCAAGGCCAGTATCACGTAACTTTCCCGATCACCGACAAGGTGACTGTAAAGGGCAAGGACGCGCATCCGTTTTACAAATGGGCGGCTGCCGAACGCCCGCTCGAAGGCCCGCGGTGGAACTTCCATAAGTATCTGGTGGGGCGCGATGGATATCTGAAGGCCGCCTACCCTTCAGCCGTCGAGCCAACCGACCCGCTCATCATCGGGGCAATCGAGAAGGAGTTGGGTGGGGCGTGACTGGCAACGCGGTCAGGAGCGACATCGCGCGTTGCATTTCAGACACCTTGGCCTGCTCACGTGTCACATTTCTGAAAAATCCGATTGACGAATCAGCCGGCCCATGACGGACTCGTGACGACATGTGGTCACGTGGGCCGGCGGAAGCCGACCCGTTATGAGGTTCCTCCCGCGTGGCGTTTTAACTGGGCGGCCGCAAGGCCGCCCCTTTTCATTGCCGAGATCTCAGTAGCAGTAACGCCGTGCGATTCGGTGGTAGCTGCCGTCGCTGTAACGGACCCAGCAACTGTCGTTGTACCAATAATAACCACCCGGCCGTGCCTGCAGTTGCGAACCGAGCATCGCGCCGGTCGCCGCACCGATAACGCCGCCCGCCACGGCCCCGCCAGCCTTGC
>DAISKM010000519.1:426-3129 GCA_036820945.1 Pseudolabrys sp. | reverse complement strand
TAGTTCGCAATCGGACTTGCTGGCGTGGGCAAGGTGACGCCAAGGCTTGCGAGCTTCTTTTCAATCGATCCGGCCATACGATCCTCCGCTGCGGGGGCTGGATTTGATCCTTGGCCGATTGAAAGCCGGCATGCAAGTTATGCGTCCACCGGAATGGTTGCCGGAATCCGCTACCGCCTCTATCCTGCCCAGATCCTGCATCTTTCTGCTCCAGGATGCGGCGTTTGGGCCGCGGGGAGAGGTCAGAATCATGAATACCATCGCCAGCGTCAGATTTTTTTCTCTCTCCATGATGACGGTTGGACTGATCGCTGCTGCGGTCGAGCAGTCGCCGGCAGCTCCGCTTGCCGACCGTGTGCTGCTCGCGCCTCATCGGGCAATCTATGATCTCAAATTGGCGAAGTCCCACGGCAGTCGTGGTATTGAGGCAATTCGCGGCCGCATTCTTTATGATTTCTCCGGAAACGCCTGCGAGGGCTTCGAGCTGAAATTCCGGCAGGTCTCCGAAATTGATTCCGGAGAAGGCAAGGCAGCGCTGAGTGACCTGCGCTCGACCACATGGGAAGACGGGGACGCCAAAAAGTTTCGATTCAGTTCGGAGAACCTGTTCAACGAGCGCTCCACCGACGTTGTCGACGGTCAGGCCGAGCGCAATGCCCAGGCAGTTGCGGTAAGGCTGAGCAAGCCGAAGCAAAAGAATTTTACCGTTCCCATTGGAGCCGTTTTTCCAACCGAACACATGCGGCGAATTATTGCTGCTGCCCGTGAGAGCAAATCTGTCCTGGAATTTCCCGTGTATGACGGCTCGGAAACGGGCGACAAGCTCTACAACACGCTCACCGTTATAGGGCATTCGATCGCCCCCGGCGAAAAAACGCCAACCGATGCGGGAGCCAAGACCCTGGCCAATCTTACGCGGTGGCCCGTCACGATCAGCTACTTCGACAAATTGGACGAGAAGGCCGAGCAGGGTGGCGAGCAAACGCCGGTCTATTCCATCGGTTTCGAAGTCTACGAGAACGGGGTTTCGCGCGCGCTGGTGCTCGCCTATCCGGATTTCACGATCAACGGCGAGATGACGTCGTTGGAAATGAAAGCCGAGAAACCGTGCCCTTAAAGGGGTCTAGCTCTCGTCGAGCGCCAGCCCTTTCACCACTGCGTTGCGGCCGAACTTCGAGCGCAGCCTGTCCACCGCGTGTTCAGCTTCTGCCGCGCGGCGATCGATCAGATCCGCGAAGTCGTCACCCTCAGCGTCTTCCAGATTACTGACGCCGATGCCGATCAGGCGGAAACGCGTCGTTCCGACTTCGTGTTTGAGCAGGTCGCGGCCTGCGGCAAAGATCCTGGACGCGAGCTGCGTGGGGGCGCTGAGCGCACGCGCCCGGGTGCGAATTTTGAAGTCGGCACTTTTTAGCTTAAGCGTCACCGTTGAACCGGCCAGCGCGTTGGCTTTGAGCCGCATTGAGACGCGCTCGGTCAATTCCCAGAGGTATTGTTCGAGCGGCCGAAACTCGCCGATATCGCGCTCAAAAGTCGTTTCGGCCGAGACGCTTTTCGTGTCGCGCTCCGGATCGACGGCTCGCGTATCAATCCCGCGCGCCAGACGCCACAGGCGTGCGCCTTCCTCCCCATATCTGCGCATGAGGTCGCGTTCCTCGCCGCGCTGCAGATCGGCAATTGTCCGGAATCCGTCGGCGGCGAGCTTGGCCGCGCTGACCGCGCCCACGCCGTAGATGAACCCAACCGGTTTGTCCGCGAGAAATGTCACGGCCTCGCTTTGGCCGAGGATTGCGAAGCCTCGGGGCTTATCAAGGTCCGAGGCAATCTTGGCGAGGAATTTGTTGACGGACAGGCCGATTGAAACCGTTATGCCAAGGCGATGCTCGACATCGCTTGCGAAACGCGCCAGCACCTTCGCCGCGCTCATCCCGTGCAGCCGCTGAGTGCCTGTCAGGTCGAGAAATGCCTCATCGATCGACAGTGGCTCGACCAGCGGGGTGAGAGCAACCATCGCCTTGCGCACTTCGCGACCGACCTGAACGTATTTTGACATGTTCGGCTTTATCACGACGGCATCCGGACAACGCCGTCTGGCCTCGAACATCGGCATCGCCGAACGAATGCCGTAGGTGCGTGCCACATAGCAGGCAGCAGCCACCACGCCGCGCTTTCCGCCCCCGACAACCACCGGTTTGTCAGCCAGACTGGGATCGTCCCGCTTCTCGATCGTGGCGTAAAATGCGTCGCAATCGATGTGGGCGATGCTGAGAGACGCAGCCTCGGGATGGCGCATCATACGAGGTGAAGCGCATCGTGGACAGCGTGTTGCCTGCTCCGCGGCGTCGGCAAGACAATCCCGGCAGAAGGTCATGGCAGATCACGCTCCCAAAAACCTGCAAGCACAAGCCGCCCTCTATCGACATCCGCAGGATCGAGATTATTTTCCGTAGCGAACGCAGCGATCAGTCGTTCGTCGGAAGCCATGTATTCCAGAACTCCGCCAAGGAAACCGGGCTGGCTCGCGGCGGCGCGAATCTCCGCCGGTCCAATGCCTGTTGCGGCCAGAAACCGCCCAAGGCGTTCCGCGTCGCCACCGATGAACGTAAGCGCCTGAATCGCAAGCGCTTCAGCCTGTTCTTGCGTGGGTGCAGGGCGGCTTTTCATCGGCTAGAAGCGCAGAAGCAAGGCAGATCAACGTATTGC
>DAISKM010000519.1:0-416 GCA_036820945.1 Pseudolabrys sp. | reverse complement strand
ACGTATTGCAGTGGCAACCCATTGCGCAGCGTACCGTAGCGTTACATGGTTTTTTGCCGGAAGCGGCAACCCGCTTTCACTTGTTCAATCAAAATTCAAACCGACAGAACCCTGCCTCTGAGGAACCGGGGATGGGCGCTGAGTTGCTTAAATGCAACGCAGCGAAAGATTCGGGTAGCTAGACTTCTAGCGCATTACGTCCGACGCTATGCACGCGGCCATAGGTTGCGGCTTTAGAGGGGCAATTCTGCGTGCATTTTTGTGGTTCGGAGCTAGCGTGGCGACGTCAGCGGTTCGGCGACCAATAACGGAAATACCCTATCGTCCTGATATTGACGGCCTTCGCGCAGTGGCCGTCCTGTCCGTCATTGGATTTCACGCGTTTCCAAAGTCGATTGCGGGTGGCTTCATTGGAG
>DAISKM010000518.1:0-3133 GCA_036820945.1 Pseudolabrys sp. | reverse complement strand
GGCTGCGTCAGAAATCAAGCAAGCCTGGGTCCCCGCTTGCGCGGGGACGAACGGATGTAAAGCACTACGCGCGCATCGCCCTTCCGTCATGCCCGGCTTTATGCCGGGCATCCACGTCTTTGGGGCTTGCACGGATGAAGACGTGGATGGCCGGGACATAGCCGTGCGAAAGCACGCCGTCCTTCGGACGGCTATGCCCGGCCATGACAATGAGGGCTGTGGGCAGCACGGCATCAGGTCCGCAATGATCACGACGGTATGTTACAACCGCCGCCATGCAGAACGGTGTCTCCTCCGTGTTCATCAGCGCCCCCGATGGGCTGAAGCTGCACGCCCGCTGCTACGGCCCGCGTAGTCCCGAGACGACGCCCGTCGTCTGCCTGCCCGGCCTCACGCGCACCACGGACGATTTCGAGCCGCTGGCTCCCGCGCTTGCGCATGGGCCCCGACCTCGCCGGGTCATTGCCCTCGATTATCGCGGACGCGGACTGTCCAGCTATGACCGCAATCCGGCGAACTATTCGCTGCCGGTCGAGCTTGCCGACGTGCTCGCTGTCGTGACGGCGCTCGATGTAGCGCCGGCGATTTTTGTCGGCACCTCGCGCGGCGGACTTCTCTCAATGCTGCTCGCTGTAGTCCGTCCGACTGCGATCGCCGGCGTCGTTCTCAATGACATCGGTCCCGTGATCGAGCCGCAAGGCCTAATGCGCATCAAAAGCTATGTCGGCAAGCTGCCGCAGCCGCGCACGTTCGATGAAGGCGCCGAGATCCTGCGGCGGCTGTTCGGCGCGCAATTTCCCAAGCTCGGGCCCCACGACTGGCTTGCCAGCGCGCATCGTACGTTCAAGGAACAGAATGGCCGGCTGGTGACGACTTATGACGCCAAGCTCGCCACGACGATGAACGGCGTCGATGGCGGACGGCCGGTTCCGGCGCTGTGGAAGCAATTCGATGCGTTGAGCGCGAAGCCCGTCATGGTCATTCGCGGCGCCAACTCCGACCTCCTGTCGACCGCGACCGTCGAGGCCATGCGCGCACGGCGAACCGCGCTCGAGACGCTCGAAGTGCCCGACCAGGGCCACGCGCCGCTCCTCGCCGAAGCGGACACGATCGCGCGGATTGCCGAGTTTGTTGCCCGGTGTGCTCGGTCGGTGCACTAGAACAAACCCCGGCGATTTCCGCCGTGATAATTCGGCAATGCGCCCAAGGATCCGTTCATTCCCGCGTAAGCGGGAATCCAGCACGTAGTGGAAAGACCCACTGGGTCCCCGCTTTCGCGGGGACGAACGGACACACGACAGTAACGTAGAAGAACGACAAGAAATGGAAGCTACTGTGTCAGGCTGATGGGATCCGCCGTGCATGCGGCGTTGCCGCGCTTTTCACGACTTCGGCGGTCGATCACCGCAGGGCGAATGCTGACACGAAAGCCGCCGTCGCCGATATCTTCAAATTCGATATTGCGTTCGCGCCAAATAAATTCAATTGCGCGCATGGTAGCCCGTCGCGGCTCCGTTTCGCCCTGCTCCAGCTTGTGGATCGCCCGCTGCGTCAAGCCGACGCGCAGACCAAGTTCGCTCTGACTCCAGCCCAATACGGCGCGCGCCAGCCGGATCTTGGCCGCAAAGGCATGTCGCTCGAGCCGGCACAGCTCTCCCAGATCGCGTGGTTGCACTGAAAGGTGAATGGTCATTGCAGGCGAAAGCACCTGTGATGGCTTATTCAGGTAACCCCGGCGGTTTCCCGCCGGGGCTGCTGTCGTCAATCGTTCCTATGCGATCAGGGATAGAAGTCACGATGGACGCGGAAGCGAACCATCCAGTTGTCCTCGTCGCTGGTAACTTTTGTGCCCGCAGTCGCTATTGTTGAAGTTGGAATTGCAGCAGCCGGAATGACGCCGGTAGGAGTGTTCATGCCGTTCAACTTCTGGTACGCGACGTCGAGACCCAGATAGAAGTCCTTCGTCACGTTCCACTGAGTGCGGGAACCAATCCACCAGCTGGTCCAGTCGTTGCTGCAGCCTGGCCTTGCCACCGCGGCGGTGCCCACGCCAGATCCAAAGCCCTGCAGCACGCAGAGAATGGCATTGGCTTGGCCGTTGTAGCTCACATCTGCATAGCCGCCATAAAGTGACGTGCGCCGCCGCGGGTTCCAGAAATGCTCGTAGGACGCATTGAGGCCCCAAGCCGTTGTCAACTCGACGTCGGTACCATTCAAGCTGGGAGCACTGCCACCATACACACCGTCAGAGAGGACGCCGTAGGCAACACCTGCGCCATGTTGGTACCACCAGTTGTTGTTGGGGTTCTGGAACAGGTAGCGCAGCGCGCCTTGAGTGTAGATGCCCTGCAGTTGCAGGTAGTCGCCCTGGCCGATCATTGGCGTGTTCAGCCGCAGGCCAGCCATGATTGCAAAACCCCACTCGTCGGCGGGGTGACCGCTAAGTTCCAGCTGGCTATTTCGGTAGTAGTTCGCATTGACCTGATGCAGGGCGCCCGCGATCGAAGCGGAACCCCAAGCCTGATCAACACGCAGATTGGCGACGATATCCGGGGCTTTCCAGCCGCCGTAACCCAAGGCGGTGCCGAATTGGGACGCGCCATTGATGCTGCCACTATCCGCGGAGCCAGGAGTTGAGAAAGTGCCTTGACCGACGATCTGCGTCGTGCGGCGGGCTTCGAGCGACAAGCTGCCCGAGAAGCCGTTGCCGAACTGCGCCGTGTAGGCCAGCACTTCCCAGCCGCCGTCGCCGGTGTCGGAGTTCGGGGCAAAGCCTAAGTATCCTACGGCTGCCTGCGAGTAGAAGTCGAAGAACGACTGTGCCCGGCCGAAGGTGAAGCCCGCCCACTGGATGAAGGCGCGGTTCGCGTTGAACGTCTGCGGCGGATCAGCCGTTGTGTCGGTGCTTATCCCAAGCGCGATATAGCCGCGTACCGTGCCGTATTCGGTCTGATTGCGGGCGTCCGCGGTGATGTAGCCT
This sequence comes from Pseudolabrys sp., assembly GCA_036820945.1. GTDB lineage: Bacteria > Pseudomonadota > Alphaproteobacteria > Rhizobiales > Xanthobacteraceae > Pseudolabrys. The sequence goes on along the minus strand of DAISKM010000518.1, from coordinate 153 downwards.
CGGACCCGATACCAGAGGTCGTTGGTGCTGCGGTTGTTCACGTCGCCAGACGTGACACGGGTCGAAGACCCGTTCACGTTGTAGGCCGCTTCGAAGCGCACATAGCCGCCGATCTTGATGCACATATCAGTGCCAGGGATGTAATAGAAACCC
>DAISKM010000517.1:0-3145 GCA_036820945.1 Pseudolabrys sp. | reverse complement strand
GGTCGAAGTGCTGCCGCAAATTCTGCCGGTCGAGGATCACGAGATCCAGGCCTTTGCGCGCAAGAGTTTCGAGAAGCAGGGAATCAAAATTCATACGAACGCGAAGATCACAAAGCTGGACAAGAAAAGCGACAGCGTCGTTGCGACGATGGAGGAGGGCGGAAAAACGCAGACCATCACCGTTGAGCGCGTGATCTCCGCGGTCGGGGTAGTCGGCAATATCGAGAATCTCGGGCTCGAAAAGCTCGGCGTGAAGACCGACCGCGGCACCATCGTCGTCGACGAGTACAACAAGACAAACGTGCCCGGCATCTATGCGATCGGCGACGTGTCGGGTCCGCCGATGTTGGCGCACAAGGCCGAGCACGAAGGCGTCGTTTGCGTCGAGGCGATCAAAGGACTGCACCCGCATCCGATGAACAAATTGATGATTCCGGGCTGCACGTATTGCTCCCCCCAAATCGCCTCGGTCGGCCTGACAGAACAGGCCGCCAAGGAGAAGAAGCTCGATATTCGCGTCGGCCGCTTTCCTTTCATCGGCAACGGCAAGGCAATTGCGCTGGGCGAAGATCAGGGCCTGGTGAAGGTTATCTTCGACAAGAAAGCCGGCCAGCTGCTTGGCGCCCACATGGTCGGCGCCGAGGTGACCGAATTGATCCAGGGTTACGTGGTCGCGATGAACCTCGAAACCACCGAGGAAGAGCTGATGCATACGGTCTTCCCGCATCCGACCTTGTCTGAAATGATGAAGGAAGCGGTGCTCGACGCATATGGCCGTGTGCTGAACATCTAGCTCGGCCAGACCTAACTACCTGACATATTTGCGCCAGATCGCCCCGGCCACATTCGAATAATCGTCAGTCCAGGTGCGTACAGCCGGATTCGGCTCAGCCAGTGACCAGGATCCGCTGTTTGCCAACTCTCCGATATCGTCGGCATTTTCCGCCGAAATAGCGACATCGGAGGAGAAAACAAATTCCGCGTCATCGTAGTCTTCGCTCTGCCTGTCCCACGTCCACGTCTTGAGCTTGTTGGCAGCAGCAATTCCCACAACCACGCTGCGTAGTTCCAGATGCCGATTTGATATGTGCATCATCACGACGCCATGCGGCGCCAGCTTCGATCGATAAATCGCCATCGCTTCGGCTGTGGCCAGATGCACCGGGATCGCATCGGATGAATAGGCATCCATAATGATGAGATCGTAGCTCTGGTCGGGCTCCGCCGCGAAGGTCAATCGCGCATCGCCCAGCACGATTGGTACGTTCGGCGCGCACGACGACAGGAAAGCGAAGCGGTTCGGATCGCGCGCAATTGTAATGACGGTCGGGTCGATCTCGAAGAATCGCCAGTTTTCTCCTGCTTCGATATGACACGACAACGTTCCGCTCCCGAGGCCGATCACAGCGACACTGAGCGGTGCGCCTTTTCGGGCGCGCAATGCTTCGATCACCTGCTTCATCGGCGACTTATCGTGATAGTAGGTAATTGGTGTTGGGCGCCCCGTGACCGGCTCACCATCCTCCGTTTCGAGCATTTGCGCGCCGTGGATGGTGGACCCGTGCTTGAGAATGCGAAAACGTCCGTCATCGGTTTCATAGACCTTGTGAACGCCGAAGAAGCTGCGCAGCGTCTCGCGATGTGCTTCGTTCGTCGGATAGAGCCAGATCAGGGCGAGGGCGAGAGCGACGGTGAAGGCCGATTTGGGTGGATCGCGCCACAATATGACTGAAATAGCCACCAGAGCGAAAATTGAATATTTGAGCAGATCCGAATCCTCTGCGAAGCCAACGTCTGAAAACAAAAACGCCACGGCGACGACAAAGGCCGCCGGCCAAAAGACAACATTGAATTGCGGCCAGTGCGAGGGAGCCGTCCACCAGAGCCAGCGGTCAAGCGGTCTCCAGATTTCCTGATCGAATGGGCGGCACAAGATGGCGAGCACGGCGAGGATCGGATATTCCGCCACCCACGAGAACGCGTACGGCGCGACCAATCCGGCAAAAAGTCCGCCGAGCATGCCGCCGAATGCTAGTGAAACGTAGAAGGTGGTCAGATGCTCCGCGCCCGGACGCGTCCGTGCGAGTTCGCCGTGACAAGTCATGGCGATAACGAAGAAAGCGACAAGGTGAGCGATGAGACTGTCCAGCAGCGGAACCCAGGTCGTATAAAAAAACAGAAGCACGATGCCCGCGATGGCGATCGGCTGTAACAGAAGCATCTTTTTGTGCGGAATCAGCGATCGGCGCTGAAACACAAGCACCCAGGTCAAGAGATACAAGGACAGCGGAATGACCCACAGCAAAGGCGCAGTTGCTATGTCGGTTGAGATGTAGGCGGTGACTGCCACAAGGAGCCCGGATGGCACCGCCGATATAAAAATCCAGCGCCCGATTGTAAGCCAACCTGGTTTGGGCGCCGTTGCCGCGTTCGGTTGCGGCGACCTCGCGCGGGCAGGCGTGCGCAGCATCAGGATCCCACAGGCGGCGATCAGCACAAAGAGAACGAGAAAGCCGCCGCTCCACAGACTGCTCTGCAGCCGCAGTGTAAAGACCGGTTCGAACACCAAGGGGTAAGTCAGCAGCGCAAGGAAGCTTCCGATGTTCGAGGCAGCGTAGAGGAAGTAGGGATCATGCGCGTCCTTGTGCGAAGTGCGCACGAACCATGCCTGCAAGAGAGGATTGTTGGCAGCGAGCGCGAAAAACGGCAGCCCGATTGAAACTGCAAACAGCCCAAGCAACCAGAAGGGTGCGGTGGCCGTGTTCGGCGGATTGCCCCATCTCTCGGCAATGGCCAGGGGAAGTGCCAGCATCGATGCGCCCAACACCCCGAGATGGATGGCAACCGGTGCGTATCGCTGCCGCAAGCGCGTCAAAAAATGCGCATAGGCATAGCCGGCAAGGAGCATGGTCTGGAAGAAAACCATCGCCACCGACCAAACCGATGGTGAGCCGCCTAATCTCGGCAACACCATGCGGGTGAACATCGGCTGCACGCTGAACAACAGCAGCGCGCTCAGAAACACCGCGGCGATATAGACGGCGAGAAGAGGCCAATGGCTATGCCTATGGGCGTTCGCTCTCGAACGTCGTCGTGGCTGTCGTGTCATCGCTGGGTTGGAAACCGGCACACAAGCCAGCGCAGG
>DAISKM010000516.1:0-3146 GCA_036820945.1 Pseudolabrys sp. | reverse complement strand
AATCTGCCGATTACCGGCCTATGCACGGACGCAGCAAGGGCCACGATCTCAAGGATGGCACCCATACGCGCGTCAAGATCGATTTGTTTCCGGAATATATCCGCAACCTTCCGGCGGAGAAACGCGCATTCTGGGACGTCGTTGGGCGCGCATTATGTTCCGAGCCGGTCAAGCAGGCATTCGTCCGGCGGCTTGCACCCGGATTGTCGAAACGCTTCGGAGACGAATTCGCCAAAGTCGGCATGTATCCAATCCCGATCCTCACGCGCGACATTCCCGGCTATCTCATCCCGCCGCATACCGACACGCATTGGAAGGGCATTACCGTTCAACTTTATCTGCCGAAGGACGATGCCAACACGGATATCGGCACGATTTTTCATGAAAAGCTTCCTGATGGCTCGATGCCAAAGAAAGCGCAGATGCGTTTTGCGCCGAACACCGGTTATGCTTTCGCGGTCGGCAACGATACGTGGCATTCAGCCGACCCGGTTCATAACCGTGTCAAGACGCGGGATTCGATCCTGCTCACTTACTTTGTCGATCAGGGTTTGCTGAAGATCTTGCGAAACCGCGGCAAGCGATTTGGCAATTTCGTGCTCAACGAAATTCGCTATCGGATCTAGTGAAACAGCCGATCAACCCGCGCCTACTGCGGACGCGCGCGTCTGCGCTGCTTTGATCCGACCGGTCCGGCAGAGGCAACGAAGTACGGGTTCGGATTACAGAAACCGCGATTACCCGCCAACACATTTGGCGGGCTTCGCGCTTTAAGGCCGGAAATTTGAGCGAATTTAAAGACGTCTTTCCACGATCTCTTTTGTTTTGAAAGAGATACGGTGCCAAACCTTGACGGCTTTGACCGTCGTTTTTCAAAGCTTTTTGCGTGTGAGTGCCAAACCTTTTTGGCGTCGCTTACCGCCGATCACTTAGCCGAAAAATTTCACGAGCTTCTCGCCCTGGCGCTGCCATGCGCTGTTCCGGGTCGAGCAGGCGCGTCCATTCCCTCCGCCGACCTAGCGCTCGGATGTAAAGCCTGGGTCGGGGACGCTGCTTCAGTAAACGGAGTGTTTTAACCGCGTAATTTTTAAACAAGAGACCCACCGGGCGGTCAGGCCACGGTGGGTCAAAGTGAAGTGATCAAAACGCATGTCATCATTACCAAATCCCGCAAGCCCGGACACGCCGAAGCTCGGCGAAACCAACGGCGACAGGGAATACTTGATGCAAGTGCTTCGCGCTGCGACAGCACGATCAAAGCTCATTTCAAATCAACTAGACACATCGGCGTCGCGCTGAGGCAAAAAGCCATCACCGTCGAGGACGCCATTCAATGGGCGATCGACGAGGGCATCATCGATCTTCTGCAATTCGGCCCGCCTTCCAAGACGGAGGGCAAGCCATGAGCCTGAACGATGACAGTAAAATTGTGCCCTTCGGGCGACCCAATGGGCGCAAAGCACTCCCGCCGCTGGAATTCCCGGACATCACACCGACAGGCATTATCAGGCCAACATGTGCGAACGCCCGCATTGCCATCGGCCTGCTCGGCATCACCTGCGAGTATGACGAATTCCACGACATACTTCTGATCGGCGGCCATGAGGTTGACAAATATGCCGGGGAACTGAGCGACCATGCGCTGCTTTACTTGCGCTCTCTGATTGACCAAAAATTCGAATTCGATCCTGGCCGCGCGAATATGCGCGACGCCTGCATACAACTCTGCCTCGAAAACCGATTTGATCCGATTGTCGATTATATCAATGGTCTGGATTGGGATGGTGTGGAACGCCTCGAAGAATGGCTCTCCACCTATCTCGGCGCCGAGGACACGCCACTCAATCGCGCCATTGGCCGGATTGCATTGATTGCGCTAGTACGCCGCGCCAGGGAACCCGGCTGCCGCATCAAGCGCGGCATTCGGCACACAGACCTATGCAGTGCAGCTGTCCTTCCCCGGCTCGGTATCTTCGACCGGTGGCTGTCGCATTGCCATCGTGAGTCCGAACGATAACGCTGTTAGCTCCACTGCTGGGACGCTACTGCCAGCGAACTGGACCGATGTCTTTCGCTGTTCGCCTGGCCAGCGTGTCTCGGCAATCAGCAATGATGCGGGGACGTTCTCGCTCTCGATCACAGAGCTGACCGACTAATGGACACCAACTGGACAGAAAACCTGACGCCCGATGAGGCACAAGCCGCCCTTGATGCCTTGAATGATCGCAAGACGCCGGTCACGGCGAGGGAAGCTACAGAGCTAATCAGGCTGCGCCGTGCGTTAGAGGCGAAGGTCAAAGGACGATAAAAGGCGTTTCGCCCCATCATATTCATTCAGTGGCGCCTGCATGCTGTACTATCCTGATACCACTGTGCTCGATGTGCGACAGCGCCGAAAAATCTTGTGCGCTCGGCATAAGCGCGTTTCTGACTCGCCCGAATGGAAATATAGTGCTGTTCGTTGACTTGGGGGGTGATCATGAAGCGCGTTGCCATCGCGGCAATTGCCGCCACCTGCACAATCGCATTTACACAAATCGCATCAGCGGCGGATATGCCGGCGAAGGCACCTATCGTCGCACCGGTAGCGCCGGTCACTTGGACGGGTTTCTATGCTGGCGGCAAGTGGGCTACAGTTGGGGTAAAGCAGACACCGATCAAAATACCAACGCTACAATAGTGTCGTTTCCGGGAACCGTTTTTAACACGATCACATCGCCGCTTGCTCCTCCTCGCCACGGCTGGACGGGTTCATCGTTGGGGCCCAGGCTGGTTACAATTGGCAATTCAATCCGAGATGGGTGCTGGGTTTCGAGACCGACATCCAGCACTCAGCTGAAAGGGGGAGCGGGACGTTCCTAGATCCATTCTCGACGACAGTTTGCACCGGGGCGGTTTTTCAACCTCCCGGCCCTGCTGTTTGCTTTGCGACTAGTCCGGCAACCGGCGCGTTGGCGATGAACTACACCGCCGAGATTGACTGGTTTGGCACCGTTCGTGCTCGTCTTGGCTATTTGGTGACCGATCAGCTTTTGCTCTATGCGACCGGCGGCTTGGCTTATGGCCGGGTCCATGTGACGGCGTTTGCAAGCTCTGCTGTTTCATTAACCGGCTTCGGCCTCGATCCTTTTGTAACGACGTCACCC
>DAISKM010000515.1:735-3147 GCA_036820945.1 Pseudolabrys sp. | reverse complement strand
CCAGCACTCCTGCCTGCGTCGCCCACAGGAACACCGCGTAGAGCACGAACGGCGTCAAGAACAGGACGATCTCGGTGAAGATCGGGCGGATCATCGTGACTCACCCCTCTGCGTCAATTTTTGCGGGCGGATCATCGGTAAATCCGGTCGTAAAGATTGCGCAGGATACCAGCGGTGACACCCCAGATGTAGCGCTCGCCGAAAGTGATCGCATAATAATGTCGCGTCATGCCCTGCCACTCGCGCGAGTGGCGCTGCACATTCGCCTGGTCCATCAGGAACGCGAGGGGAACCTCGAACGTGGCATCGACCTCGGCGACGTTGAGCTTGAGTTTAAAACCGGGATGCACGCGGGCGACCAGCGGCACGATCCGATAACCGAGCGTGGTCAGGTAAAGATCAAGGTAACCCAGCGGCTCGACCTGGGCGCGATCAAGGCCGATCTCTTCTTGCGCTTCGCGCAAGGCCGAAGCCGACGGATCGATATCGCCCGAGTCTATCTTTCCGCCGGGAAATGAAACCTGGCCGGCATGATCCGGCAAATGCTGGGCGCGCTGCGTCAGCAACACGGTCGGCTCGGGATGGTCGATGATCGGCACCAGTACGGCGGCCGGACGGATCGGGCGCACCTCCGCGATCTTGCGCATCACCGGATCGGCATCATGATCGCCGCGCATCGGCGTTACGCTCGCATCGGTGAGACCAGGCGGCACGTCGAGGGTGAGCCGTCGGCGCACGCGCGCGAAGAATTCCGCCGCCGCGAGAGCAGTCGTTGCCGATTCCTGCATTAGTGCGCGACCCGTTTAGGTTCAATCACAGTGCTTTCCTAACATTAATTTTGGCGCATGATCTTTTCCGAAAACCGGTGTCCACTTTTGGGGACCATGCGCTAGGCAAACTCCCGCACCGCGCTGGCTTCGGCCATGGCAAAGAACTCGCCGCCGGACATCACGCCAAACATTGCCTTGCCGCGGACCTCACGTTCTTCCCCGAGCGCGACTAGATCGTAGAACAGTGGACGCGTCACTTTGGCCCACAATTCTCGCCGCACGTGGAGATAAGGCTTGAGGCCGCCGGTTGCCGCCTGCAGTTCGAAGCGCAACGCATGGCCGGGGCCCGCCGCGACCCAATCGTCCACATTGGTCCGGAATTCGAGAATACGGCCGGCATCGCCGTCGATGACTTTCATTTCGACGGCAAGAAACGGCGCATCGTCGACGACAATTCCAACTTTTTCCACCGGCGTAACGAGAAAGTGCTTGTCGCCCTCCCGCTTAAGCACGGAAGCGAACAGCTTGACCAACGCCGGCCGCCCGATGGGCGTCTTCTGATAAAACCAGGTCCCGTCGGCAGCGATCCTCATGTCGATCTCGCCGCAATAAGGAGGATTCCAGCGCTCCACGGGCGGGAGCCCTTTGTTTTCGCGGGGCAGCCCTGCTGCAATCCCCTCTAGACCGCTCTGCCCTGCCTTCGCCATTGTTTTCCTTCGATAATCGGGCGGCCGTCCGCCTGTTCGCATCTTCGTGATTCAGCCGACCCGGCGGTGGAAGATAGCGTAAGCTTGACCATAGATTGAGCCAGATTCGGCTTAAATGGCGCAGCAAAACCGCGCGTTGTGCGTTTGTTGCATGGCGCGCGGTGTGGCGTAAGGCGAAGTGAAAGGAACTGAGACAATGGCTGGCGGCGAAAGCCTCGAAAAACTCGAAGACATGATCGTTCGGGCGGCGGAATCCACGGCTGCCCACGTCCGTGCCGCAAAGACTGCCATCGGCGCGGTCATCTTCGGTCAGGATGTGGTGGTGGAGCAGGCGCTGGTCACGGTGCTCTCCGGCGGCCATGCGCTGCTGGTTGGCGTCCCGGGCCTTGCCAAGACGAAGCTCGTTGAGACCATGGGTATCGCGCTGGGCCTTGACGCGCGCCGCATCCAGTTCACTCCCGATTTGATGCCGTCCGACATTCTCGGCACTGAAGTGCTGGAAGAGAGCCCGGGCGGAAAACGCAGCTTTCGATTCATTGCCGGACCGGTGTTCGCGCAGTTGCTTATGGCCGACGAGATCAATCGCGCCTCGCCACGGACTCAGTCGGCGCTTCTGCAGGCGATGCAGGAGCAGCATGTGACGGTCGCTGGACAGCGTCACGACCTGCCCAAGCCATTCCACGTGCTGGCGACGCAAAACCCCCTTGAACAGGAAGGTACATATCCGCTGCCCGAAGCGCAGCTCGACCGCTTCCTCATGGAAGTCGATGTCGACTATCCCGATCAGGACGCGGAACGCAAAATCCTCTTCGATACGACAGGTGCCGAAGAGTCGCGCGCCAAGCCGGCAATGACCGCCGAGGATCTGCTGTCGGCGCAACGGCTGGTTCGCCGTCTGCCGGTCGGCGAGTCCGTGGTCGAGGCAATTCTGGCGC
>DAISKM010000515.1:0-725 GCA_036820945.1 Pseudolabrys sp. | reverse complement strand
GCATGAGCGCCTGGCTCGGCGCGTCCCGGTCCCGAAGGCGGAGACATCGGCAAGCTGATCTCCTGGGGCCCGGGCCCGCGCGCGAGCCAGGCGCTCATGCTGGCGGTGCGCGCACGCGCGCTTCTTGATGGCCGCTTCGCGCCCTCGGTCGAGGATGTTCTGGGGCTGGCCGAACCCGTGCTCAAGCACCGAATGGCCCTCACCTTCGCTGCACGCGCCGAAGGCGAAACCATCTCCAACGTCATCCGGCGGCTGAAAGCGCGCATCGGATAGTCACGATGGCGCAGGCAAGAGCCAACGACAGAGCGAACGACATCGAAGCCAGGACGGTACGGCAGGCGACTGTCGGAGCCCGCAAGCTCGCCGACGCCATGCCTCGTCTTATCCTGGAGGCGCGTCGTGTGGCATCGACGGTCATTCATGGCCTGCACGGCCGCCGCCGCGCCGGACCTGGCGAAAATTTTTGGCAGTATCGCCGCTTTGTCTCGGGGGAAGCCGCGCAAAACGTCGATTGGCGGCGCTCCGCGCGCGACGACCATCTCTACGTGCGGGAGCGGGAATGGGAGGCTTCGCACACCATCTGGATCTGGCCCGATCGCTCGCCATCGATGAATTTCGCATCTGCCCTGGCAGCCGAAACCAAGCTCGAGCGCGTCATGGTGATTGCCTTTGCCCTGGCGGAAGTCCTGGTGCAGGGCGGTGAGCGCGTCGGCGTTCCCGGGCTG
>DAISKM010000514.1:0-3147 GCA_036820945.1 Pseudolabrys sp. | reverse complement strand
CGCTAGGGCGCAAAAGGCACTACGGCTGGGGGCCGTCATAGCCCTCGATAATGATGATGTCGGCTGTCGAATGCGGCAGCCGCACCTTGATGTTGGCCTGGTATTCAGCCGACCGATAGCAGGCGAGCGCCGTGGCGTAGTCAGGAAACTCGATCACCACATTGCGTGAACGGGCGGAACCCTCCGGGCATTCAAATTTGCCGGCGCGCACGATGAAACGTCCGCCAAATTTTTTGAAGATGGCTGCATTGGCCGCGGCATAAGGCTTGTAACCTTCGTCGTTCTTCACATCCACGCGTCCGATCCAATAGCCCTTGGCCATTCCTACGTCCTCCCCTGAGCTTTTGTCTTGTCGACCTCGGCGACGATCGCATCGGCGGCAGCTTTCGGATCGCCGGCCTCCAGGACTGGACGTCCAACCACCAGATAATCGGCGCCCGCTTGTATCGCTCGTGCCGGAGTCATGATCCGTTTCTGGTCACCACCGGCGCTGCCCGCCGGCCGGATGCCGGGAGTCACCAGAACCATGCCACGCCCGACGATGTTGCGCAGCGCCGTGGCCTCTTCCGCGGAACAAACGAGTCCATCGAGGCCGATATCGCGTGCCTGCTCGGCGCGGGCGGCTGCGAGTTCCTTCACGTTCAGCTCGTATCCGGCCGCAGCAAGATCCGCATCATCATACGAGGTCAGAACCGTTACTGCGAGCAGCCGCAGGTTCGATCCTTGTTTGCCCTGGACGGCCGCCTTCATGGTTTGCGGATACGCGTGCACGGTCAGGAAGGTCGTACCCAATTGTGCGACGCTCTCGACGCCCCTGGCGACTGTATTGCCAATGTCATGCAGCTTGAGGTCGAGAAAGACCTTCTTGCCGGCAGCAATCAACTCCGCTGCGAGAGAGAGACCCCCGGCAAAGGCGAGCTGATAGCCGATTTTGTAAAACCAGACCGACTCGCCGAGCCGCGACACCAGCGCCTCCGCCGCCGCCGTTGACGGCACGTCGAGGGCGACGATCAGCCGTTCGCGGGGGTCCAACGACACGGTCATGCCCCTTTCGCCACGAGTCGCGCCATTTCCACGAGGCGTTCAAGCTGCGCCCGAAACAGATTGGCAATGCCAATGTCTGCAATATTGTCCATATCGTCGAAAGCGCTGTCGGCGCGCTGGATCGCTACTTGCTCGGGTATTACCAGCGCGCCACAGCCAAGTTCGAGAATTTGCCGCAGCGCCATGAGCGATCGCAGCCCGCCCGCGCGGCCGGGAGAAGCCGACGCTATTGCGAACGCGCGACCCTTGAAAGCGGCATAGGTAGGATCCCCACGCTCGCGCACCCGCGATACCCAATCGATGGCATTTTTGAGAAGCGGCGTTACGGACGCGCTGTACTCCGGACTAGCAATAAAAATTCCATGGTGCGCCATGATCATGTGTTTCAGCTTAACTGCGTTGACGGGCTGGCCGGCGCGCGCATCGGCATCGGCGTCATAGATCGGCAGGGGATAGTCGGCGAGCGAAATGCGGGTCACGTCGACGTCGAGCAAGGTCAGCTCTTTTGCCGCCAGAGCAGCCAACCTCACATTGTGTGAACCGGCCCGGGTAGAACCCGGGAAAACAAGAATTTTAGGGATTGGCATCAACAGCCCCGCTTTCGCGGGCATGACACCACAGCATCAGCGGGCGCGATAGACCCATACGCGCGCAGGCGGCAGGTTCATCCAGATCAATTCCGAGGCTTCCGCTCGCATCCCGGACAAACCCTTGGGGATTGGCGGGACCATCGCATAGGTGAATTGCACAAAGGGCGCGCCGACAGCCAGCAGCGTCATCGCATCGGAAATCAGGCGCAAGCGGGTGCGCAATGGCTTTGTAACAAGCGGAAGGCCAGAGACCACTGCTGCGGCCGGTTCGTCCACATAGCCGTCCAGCAAGCGTCGAAGGCGGTAGGCGTCGCCTTGCACGACGGTCGCCGCTGGATAGCGCGCGCGCAGGAGTCGGCAAAAGTCCGGATTGAATTCGACAAGGACCAACCGCGCCGGATCGATTCCTTGCCTGACCAGTGCCTGCGTCACCGGGCCGGTGCCGGGACCAAGCTCGATGACCGGGCCGTTCGATTCGGGATCGACGTAGCGAGCCATGGCCCGCGCAAGGACGCGGCTCGATGGCATCACAGCGCCGGTTGAAATCGGCTTCTCGATCCAGGAGCGAATGAATTTCACCTCGTCGTCGAGACGGAGACTCTTTTTTTCGACGCGGGCGAATGAATGCGAAGGCATTGATGCGAGGTCACGCGTACAAGACGCGGCGGGTCCCGCCGCAATAACTACGGGTATAGGGACCAAGGCGGAGGGTCAAGATGGGCGGCGCGACTGGTTACTGCCCCGACTTCCAAGACCGTCCAAAAACTCTTTGACTCGACTGAAGAAACCGGCCGATTCCGGCTGCGTTTCTTCCGAAGACAGCTTTTCAAACTCCGCCAGCAGCTCACGTTGACGTTTGGTTAAGTTTTGCGGCGTTTCCACCGCTACCTGAACGTACATATCTCCAGTTTGTTTCGCGCGCAGGACCGGCATACCTTTACCTGCCAGCCGGAAGCGACGCCCCGCCTGCGTGCCTGCCGGAACCTTGACCCGCACCTTGCTGCCATCGATCGCCGGGACGTCGAATTCTCCGCCAAGCGCCGCGCTCACCATCGAAATCGGCACCCTGCAATGCAGATCGGCGCCATCGCGCTGAAAGAATTCGTGCGGCGCGACTTCGAGGAAAATATACAAATCGCCGGGCGGACCGCCGCGCAGCCCTGCCTCGCCTTCTCCGGCCAGCCGAATGCGCGTGCCGTCCTCCACCCCGCTCGGGATATTGACCGAAAGGGTGCGTTCGCGCGTCACCCGGCCGCCGCCGCCACACATTTTGCAGGGATCGTCGATCACCTGACCGCGGCCATGACAGGCGGGACAGGTGCGCTCCAGCGTGAAAAATCCTTGTGCATGCCGAATCTTGCCCGCCCCGCCGCAGGTCGCGCATGGTTTTGGCTTGGTGCCGGCCTTGGCGCCGCTACCAGAACAAGCTTCGCATGTCACGGAGGTCGGAATTCGAATTTGCGCCGTTTTGCCGATGAAGGCCTCTTCGAGCGTGATCTCCATATTGTAGCGG
>DAISKM010000513.1:0-3158 GCA_036820945.1 Pseudolabrys sp. | reverse complement strand
GCAGTGCAAAAGGGCATGTCCGCTTTGCCCCCAATAGCGACCGCGAAAGCGAATTCCCGCAAACAGGCATGTCCGCTTTACCCCCAAAAGCAGACATGTGCGGTGCAGCTACAGATGTCCGCTTTGGGCCAATAGCGGACATTGAACGGCAGGGCATGAGGGTCGGCCCTTTGAGGCCCATGCGCGGTCACCGGCGCTGGAGAATTTTGTTTATGGTTGAAGCGGCCGAGCGTCAATTTGCACGAAGTTGTTTACATGCCTCGTAACGCGCGTTGGCTTCTTCGAACACGCGCCGGGTCTGCTCGCCATCCGACCGGTGCTCTAGAAGCGTCATAGAGTCCCACTCGCTTCGTTCAGCGGCGAAAAAATCGCCGCCATAGATGTGAATGGCGCCTGTAAGCTTATCGATCGGATTGATGACGGAATGAATGACGTCGGCGCCCAGCGGCTCAGCATCCATTGCGCAAAGCGCCTTGGCCCCCGCAGCCTCTATCTTGTTTGGCGTTCCTTTCACACGCTGCCAGAACACATTATCCTCCCGGCCCGTGTAAATGCCGATCACGGCCCACATTCGATGATCGTGCGGCATGACCATCATTCCCGGTGCCCACACCACGTTGATAATTGTGAGGGCATTCGAATGAAACATTTTTTGGATTTCGGCCCGGTTGGGCTCGCCTAACCCTTTTAGGGCCGCCACCGGATCTGACACCGCGCGGGCTAACACTTCACGGACAGCTTTGTGAGTTGGATCTTCGGCAAATGCCGCGCGACAGTCAGCAACAAACCGTTCTGCTTCAAACATGATGACCTCCTTCGCAGACAGCAAAGCGAAGAGTGCCAGTGGTGAAGAATACTCCCACTGGAAGATATCGGGAATGGGGCAGAAGCGGACGTCGACGCCGTCCGCCTATCAAGGGCCGGCAAAATGTCCGCTATAGCCAATAATGGCGATTGTGGTGTCTACGACCGTTTGCCAGACGCAGTGACGAAAGCGGCCCCGCGCGACAAGGTTACGCAGATTTCCGTAAACTTCCCCGGCTCCGTGTCGACCTCGATCGAGCCGGCATGTTGCTTGACGATGATGTCGTAACTGATGGAGAGGCCGAGCCCGGTGCCCTCTCCCGCAGGTTTCGTGGTGAAGAACGGATCGAATATCTTCTCCTTCACGTCAGACGGAATGCCGGCGCCGTTGTCCCGGATCCTGATTTCCACACGGTCACCCAGGCTCCTCGTCGAGGCGGTAAGGGTGGGCTCATACCCATCGCTACCGGCCTCTACCTTGCGTTTCGTCGCCGCATAGAAGCCATTCGAGATCAAATTCAGCAAAGCCCGTGTGATGTCTTGCGGAAAGACGTCTGCCTCGCCGGCAGCCGGATCAAACGAGCGCTCGATGGTGAGATCGAAGCCCTGCTTCTCAGCCCGCGCGCCGTGCCAGGCGAGGTTAAGGCTATCTTCGACGATGGCATTGATGTCGACACGCCGGTGCTCGCCCGAGCTTTCCCGAGAGTGCAGCAGCATGTTCTTGACGATCGCATCGGCGCGCTTGCCATGATGCACGACCTTGTCGAGGTTATCCCGCAACGTATGGGTCACCTCATTGATTTGAGCACGTGCTTTATCGGTAAACGGTAGGTCCTTTAGGGTGTCCTGTAACTCATCGATCAGTTCGGCGGAGAGCGTCGAGAAATTGGTGACGAAATTGAGCGGGTTCTTCATCTCATGCGCGATGCCGGCGGTGAGCTGACCGAGCGACGCCAGTTTTTGTGTCTGAACAAGGCGGTCCTGGGTGTTGCGCAGATCCTCCAGAGACGCAGCCAGTTCGCGCGTGCGGGCCTCCAGACTGTTGAAAAGGCGCGCGTTCTCGATAGCAATCACCGCTTGCGCGGCAAAGTTCTGCACCAACTCGACCTGCTTGTTGTTGAAAGGCCGCACTTCCCGACGCCAGATCGAGATGACGCCAACTAAGACCGTGTCTCGCATCAGTGGAACCGCCAGAACGGTGCGAGCGCGTTCATACTGCAGAACCTTCGGAGAAAAGCCGGGCTCCACGGTAATGTCCGCGACATGCACTGTTCGCCGCTCTAAGGCGACCAGCCGAACAGGCCCTTCGCGGCTGGGTTCTAGAACTGCGCCAATGAATCTGTCCACGAAGCCGGGAGAAGCATTGTATTGCGCCGTGCCGACCAATAGCTTGCCATCGTAACGCCAGAGCGCGGCAAGATTCCCTTCACAAAGCCGCGTGGCATTGGTGAGAATGGCCTCGAACACCGGCGCCAGATCGGTCGGAGAACTTGAGATAATCTTAAGCATGTCCGCTGTTGCCGTCTGCTGTTCCAACGACTCGCTGAGATCATCGGTGCGTTGGCGCAGTTCGTTGAGCAGTCGCGCGTTCTCGATGGCGATGACAGCTTGATTAGCAAATGTTTTCACCAATGCGATCTGCTGTTCCGTAAATGGGTGGACCTCGCGGCGCCATATCCCAATGACGCCGACCAATTCCTTGTCCCGCAGAAGCGGGACAGCCAGAACTGTGCGTGCGCGTTCATACTGCAGAACCTTCGGAGAAAAGCCGGGCTCCACGGTAATGTCAGCGACGTGGACTGTTCGCCGCTCTAACCCAGCTAATCGGCACGGGCCTGCGCGGCCGAGCTCGATTTTTATACCCATGTACTTGTCTACGAACGCCGCAGAGGCATTGTATTGGGCCTTGCCAACCAAAAATTCGCCGTCGTAAAGCCACAGCCCCGCGAGGTTGCCCTTACAGAGCCGCGTTGCATTGGCAAGGATGGCATTGAACACTGGCGCTAGATCGGTCGGCGAGCTTGAGATCACACCTAGGATCTCGGATAAGGCCGTTTGCTGTTCGAACGCGTCGTCGCGCTCGCGGGTGCGGCGGTCGAGTTGTCCCCGTAAGTTGGCAATGGATGCGTGTGCAGTCCGCACTTTGCGTGCCTTGGGCCTAAGCGTGCGCCGTCCCTTCACCGGTTGTCCGCTTTCACCGCGTCGCTGCATGTCGCCCGCCTCTGCGGTTCACGACGATGCTCAATCCTAGGCAAATCCTTGCTTTTGCGCCATGGCGGGATGTCCGCTTTGGGTCAAAACGCGACATGTGCGCCGCAAAAAGTCATGTCCGCTTTACCCCCGAAAGCGGACAT
>DAISKM010000512.1:0-3170 GCA_036820945.1 Pseudolabrys sp. | reverse complement strand
TTGTAAGCCTCATTGAGCGGGCCGGCCGCGCAAAGCTTCACGCCACCCTCGATTTGAGCGGTGATGACAAAGCCGCGACTGTCGCGCAGCTAGCGATGACAGGCGATCTTGACGATTTGCGCATCGATGCGCGCGCGCGGGCGCGCGGTGATTGGGCCAAACCCTCCGCGGCAGAGGTTCGTCTCGATGCTACGATCGATTCACCGCGGTCCGCGGCGTTACTCAAATTCATGAACCTCGACGGCATCGTGACTGCCGGAAATGAACCGGCCCAGCTGAAACTCCAGTTAGCCGGGCCGCTCAGCAGCGACGTCAGGTTTGACGCGAGCCTGTCGGGCGATGGCTTATCCGCGCGCGCGACCGGCACCGGACGTCTTGCCGAGGATCAAGGCATCAAGGTCGCGGCGAATTTGCAGGTGCGCGAAGCCGATGTGCGGCCCCTGCGACCGATTGCCGGGACCGCTGGCAGTGGCGCCGCCTTGCCGTTCAAGCTGACTGCGCGCTTATCGGGTGCAGGCAATGCGATCACAGTCGATGACATCGACGCGAAGCTCGCCGGTTCCGCAATTCGTGGTCGCCTCGCGTTCGGCGATGCCGTGCCCCGGCGAATCGACGGCATGCTCGAGCTTGACGCCGCCCACATCCCGGCCCTGATCGCGCGGGGGATCGGTCTGCAGCCGCAGCCGGCGGGGAAGGATGCCGCCTGGAGCTGGTCCAGCGACCCATTCGATTCCAGTTTACTCGGAAAGTTTACAGGACAGGTCAAACTCAAAATCAAGCGTGCGGACTTGCTGCCCCAGCTTGCGGCTAGCGACCTCAGCGCCACATTGCGCCTCGGCAAAGATGAATTGTCGTTGGAGAATGCATCGGGCGCCTTCGCGGGTGGTCGTTTGTCCGGAAGCATTACATTCCGGCAGGCGTCGGATGGATTGACCGCACAAGTCCAGGGTTCAGTCGCCGGCGCCAATGCTGCGGCGCTATTTGCGTCACCGACAAAGCCGCCCATTAGCGGAACGGTTGACCTGACCGCCGACGTCGTTGGCACCGGCCTGAGCCCGATCGCGCTCATCGGCTCGTTAAAAGGCTCCGGCAAGGCGGTGCTCGTTAATGGGCGGATTGCGAACCTGGATCCGCGCGCTTTCGACGCGGTTACACGGGCCGTTGATCAGGGGCTCATCATAGACAACGGCCGCATTTCGGACCTTGCAGCCAAATCACTTGAAGGCGGGCAACTGTCCCTGAAGCGCGCTGAATCGGTCCTGCAAATTGCTGCCGGCCAGGTTCGGCTCACCAGTGTCTCGGTCGAGAGCAAGGATGCACCGCTCTCCGTGGTCAGCACGCTGGACCTTACGGATGGAGCGCTGGCGGCACGCGTCGATCTGTCAGGCTTGCACGAAGCCGCCGGTGCACGCCCGAAGATTTTCGTGGCGTTGAATGGCCCCTTGGCGGCGCCCACGCGCAGCATCGACGCGTCAGCGCTGACTGGATGGCTGACGTTGCGTGCGGTCGAAAATCAGACGAAGAAGCTTCGCGCTATTGAGAGTGTGCCGCCCCAGCCTCAGGATCGAGGGATGCCGAAGACCAAGCATGCGCCTGCTCTGCCGGCACCCATCGATATTAGACCAGTGCCCCCGCCTCGAAGCGCGGGCCAGCCTGCACCCTCAGTCCGCTCGCAGAACTGAGTGGACCACGCGCGAGCTTTGCAACTCGCGAGGTTCACTTTGCGGGATGCGCTCCTCGCCGTGGACCCGATAGTGGTCAAGGACAAAAAGGCGGATCGCGGAAGACAGGTTGCCGTGACGACGATCGGTGTCGATCGACGCGACCAAGTCCGACAACGTCACTTCTCTGCCGTTCGCGATTTCCTTCAGTCCTTTCCAGAACGCGTCCTCAAGGCTCACACTCGTCTTATGGCCTGCAATTACGATTGAACGTTTGACGACCGGAGATTTCATTGATGGTCCCCTATTTCGACCCGGTGCCGATCGAGGTCGCGTTCGGCTTTCGCCTGGCGCGCGGCTTCAATCTTGCGAACGTGTTTGGGCAGACCAAAAGCAAGTCGATTGGCGTGGGCACGTTGATCGTGCTGTTGCCGTTTGTCCCGCTTTCGAACGGTCCGAAGATTGATTACTTCAGCCATTCAGTAGTCGTCGCCCCTCGATGGTAACGGGTTAGTTTTCAGCTCGGCGCTCACGTGAGCATTTAGCATCGCTGTGAAATGCGCCGAGACGTTGGCGGAAACATGCCATTACGGCGAACTCCACAAGATGGGTCTTGAAACAGTGTGGCTGATTGGGCGTGTAGTTCAATACACGGTTGGTTGATCACAAAAGTTTAACAAGTGATCCCTGTCCAGCATCAGTAGAAAACTGGAATGTATTTTGCGAGGTACCCCGGAACTTGCCAGTGTATATTTAAACATTGAAGGGCTTATACTGTTGAACACATGAATCCAGCCCTAATGAAACTCTACGGCAATGTTTTCTTGTTGGGTTATTTGACATGCGGCTTCCGTAGAATAGTAGCCGGATACGTACGAAACTTTCGCCATAATACATTCAAGACTTGGAAAAAAAGTCTTCGGAATACCGGAGTTTAGGGCGATCGATCGTGAAGATCCCTGGGTAAATCCTCACCAGGATACCTTTCCCGAATCGACCCGGTCACAAGTTAGCGAGGTCGCGTCATTTTTTCGGGTCGAACTATTCGATCGAAATCACTCCCGCTGATGAAGCCCAGGCGAGTTGCTTCCTCGCGAAGCGTGGTCCCGTTTGCGTGTGCCGCCTTCGCGACTTGGGCGGCCTTGTCGTAGCCGATTTTCGGGGCGAGCGCGGTCACCAGCATCAGCGACCGTTCCATGAGTTCGCGGATACGTGCTTCGTTTGCTTTGATACCTTCGACGCTATTCACGGTGAACGAATTTACCGCGTCGCCAAGCAGCCGGATAGACTGCAGCATGCAATACGCGAGCAGCGGCTTGAAGACATTCAATTCGAAATGACCCTGGCTTCCGGCGATCGTAATCGTCGTGTGATTGCCGAACACCTGACAGCAGACCATGGTCAAGGCTTCGCTTTGCGTCGGATTGGTTTTGCCCGGCATGATCGAGGAGCCGAGTTCATTGCTCGGCAAGATGCCTCTGGATCAATGGAAGCGCGATGGACTTCGAC
>DAISKM010000511.1:0-3172 GCA_036820945.1 Pseudolabrys sp. | reverse complement strand
GGGACCTGCATCTACCTGACGATGGCGGCAATCTTTCTGGCGCAGGCAACCAACACCGAGCTCACGCTGTGGCAGCAGCTAGGCATCATCGGGGTCCTGCTTCTGACGTCGAAAGGAGCAGCAGGTGTTACCGGAAGCGGCTTTATCGTGCTCGCAGCGACGCTGGCTTCGGTCGGCTCAATCCCAGTCGCCAGCATCGCCCTCATCCTGGGAATTGACCGCTTCATGTCGGAGGCACGCGCGCTCACCAATCTCATTGGAAATGGCGTGGCCACCATCGTTGTGGCGAAATGGGAAAACGCACTCGACGAAGAGCGAATGCGCGAGCACCTTAATCGCGAGACAGATCTCGAAGCGGACGCACCAGAAAAAGTCATGCCCGCCTGAGACACGCAGATCGGAGGCAACTCATGAAGGCCCATTGGCTTCGGCTTGCAATCGTTGTGGCGGCGGCGGCCCTCTTCTGCCCGACACCGTTACGCTCCGGCGAGCCCAACTGGCCGGATCAGCTCCTCATCGGGACCGCATCGCCTGGTGGGACCTACTATGTCTACGGCGAGGGTTTGGCAAAGATATTGACCCGGGCCCTCGACCTTCCGGTTGTAAGACTGGCCACCGAGGGACCCGCACAGAATATTGAATTGCTCGAGACGGGCGAGGCAAAGCTCGGCTTCGTTACAATCGGAATAGCGCTCCAAGCATGGAATGGTACTGGCGTTTGGGAGGGCAAAAGGCCGGCTCGTTCGATGCGAGCCATCCTCCCAATGTACGATACGCCGTTTCAATTCTTGGTTCTGCAGGAGTCCGGCATTCGATCGATCGCCGAAATGGCTGGCAAGCGGGTTGGTGTGGGCCCGCGCGGCGGCACCTCGGCAGTCTTTTTTCCACAGTTCTTCCAAATATTGAAAACTCCAGTGAACCTGGTTTTCGGGGATTGGGCAGAGCTCGCAGCGCAAGTACACCAGCGCACGCTCGACGTGCTCGCGGTCGGTGCCGGTGTGCCGTTTCCTTCGTTTGTCGAACTCGAGGCGAAGGATAAAATCCGGTATATCGCGTTTGGCGCGGAACAGATCGCTGCACTGCGCTTGGCGATGCCGGAATTGACTCCTTCGCGCATTCCCGCCGGGACCTACCCGTCGCTGCTGCGGCATTACCAGACGCTTGGCCTCTACAATTTCGTCGTCGCACATGCGGATTTGCCAGATGACCTCGTTTACAACGTGGTCAGAACCGTTTTCGAGAACCATGAGGAAATGATGGAGGCGCATGCCGCGGCGGCAGCGACCGTTCCCGCCAACATCGATCGCAACTCGTTTCTGCCGCTCCATCCAGGGGCGATTCGTTATTACCGCCAAATCGGGAAAGCAGGTCAGACGGACTAGGCTCACTAGCTGACGCACGGAGCGTTCTTCGGACAACGAACTACCGAGTTTGGGCTGTATTAAAAAGTGCTCATGTCTGCTTTTGGCCCAAAGCGGACATCCCTAGCTGCACCGCACATGTCTGCTTTTGGGGGTAGAGCGGACAAAATTCGGCGGCGGATTTCACTTGTGCCTGCGGCGCAATGACTTGTTGAAAATTTTGTACGTCGACCGGGGTGGAAAAAACGCGCCGGGGTAAACAATGGGGTAAACAATCGGGCAATCTTGCAAAACGGCCAGCATCGGCGAGCTGCCGCTCGCTGCTACTCCACCGATAGGGTTGCAACAGAAAACTCACCAACGGCCCGCGCTAGGCGTAAGCGCCCAAGTTGGGTGGCAAAAAACAAGATGGCTATCATCATGGCGATGATGCCAATCGCGATAACAGCTTGCCGCCCCATGTGCTACCAAAGGTAAGTGCCAGCCAAAATTGCCGCACAAATTACGATGATGGCAAATAAGCCAAACACTACGGCGCGAGCATCGGGTCGTTGCGTTTGATCACGTTGCACTTTCATCGCCACGTTTTTAACGCGT
Source organism: Pseudolabrys sp. (assembly GCA_036820945.1). Classification (GTDB taxonomy): domain Bacteria; phylum Pseudomonadota; class Alphaproteobacteria; order Rhizobiales; family Xanthobacteraceae; genus Pseudolabrys. The sequence continues at coordinate 1,214 of DAISKM010000511.1, read as the reverse complement.
GTCATCAACAGCGTCTTGCGATACTTGGCCAAAAAACTGGTGATCTTTGCCAGCGCGTGAAAAGGTGCCGGATTTGAAATCGCTCGCGGCATCCGCGCCGCGCCGCATAGACGGGGGTCCTTTACCAACAAATCATTGGCATGGATTCACAAGCCGCGTTTTCAGCAAACCGATAAACCGGGTGCGGCGGGGCACAGCCATGCATGAACCAAAAATACTTCACCGGCTTGCCGTGCTTCACGGTGCGATCCGCGCTTATCAGCCCCTTGAGAGTATGGAACCGGATAGACGCGCCCAGCTGTTGCAATCCGCCCGTGAGTTGACCGGCACCAAATATCGCTCGCTGCGGGCGGCGCTATCCGGCCTTGAAAAAAAATCATTACCCTCAGGGCTGGACGCCGAACACGATAGGCTTGAAGCAACAAATCATTGGCGGAAGCGAACAAGCCGGACACTGGCGAAAATTGTAGATCAATCCGCAAAGCATTGGTCGGGGGCCAACCATGAATGAACGGCACCTGCTTTACCAGCTTGGCATCGCTCATCGAACGATCCGCTACTACCAAGCCTTCGGTGCCAATCCGGACGTGCGCGATCAGCTTTTGCAGATGACCAGCAACTTGACTGGCACCAAACATCAAACACTAAGCGAAGCGATCAGTGAAATCGAAATCAAAATTGCAAAATTGAAAACGGGGACATGATCGGATTGATCAAATTTCCGGACATCAAAGTCCGGCTTTTTACTCAGGACAACCCGCTTGCCATCTTGGGCCGCACCATCAAGGCCATGCGCAATGCTGGCGTCGGGCAAGACGAGATAGACACCTACATCAAGCAAGCGACGAGCGGCCGCAATTTTAAAAACCTGCTCGCCGTCACAGCACAGTGGGTATCGACGTACTGAGGCCGCGCCATGATACAAAACACGTCGCAAGCACTGGCACAGCTCAACCTGCTGCATAGAGCGATCACGCTACACACCGTTTTCGGCGTCACCCGTCACGATCGCGAGCGGCTGTTGCAGATCGCCAATGAACTGACGGGCCAGAAAAATAAAACGCTCCACTCGGCGCCCGGCGAAATCGATGTGCAAATTGCAAAACTTCGCGGGGAGCGACGGCCATGAGCATCAATTGGGATGATCCCGCCGAGCGCTTGAGGCTAATCGAGGAAGTCGGATACCAGCGCTACAGCGAATTACTACGCGACCA
>DAISKM010000510.1:0-3176 GCA_036820945.1 Pseudolabrys sp. | reverse complement strand
TTTACCCCCGAAAGCAGACATGTGCAGTGCACTAGCTTATGTCTGCTTTGGGCCAGAAGCGGACATCCGGGACCGCAAGTGTCATGTCTGCTTGGGCCCCGAACAAACATTAATCGGCGATGCTTACCGTAGTTCGAGTACACCCCGCATCATTGGCACGCATGTGCCGCCAATCTGGGTCGCGATTACTCTGCCAGCACTTTTATCCGCACTTGCCATGAGCCGGCTCGGTCGTCCCATTTCGATGCCCTGACGGATCGTCTTTGCAAGGCGCAAGTCTGCCTCTGGGTGAAGGTGCGCGAGCAGGCCGATCAGCGCAACGTTTGCACTGCCTGTAGCTGGATCCTCCGGCACTCCGTATAGCGGCGCAAACATCCGTGATTGGATATCAGAACCGTTTGAGCTATCCCGCACATACAAATGTACGCCGGTTACGCGGTCCATCGGCAGGTGGCGCGCAAAGGTGCGCGGTTGCGCCGCGGCCAATGCTCGAAGGTCCTTGAGTTCGGCGAACACAAAGCTCATGCCGCAACTCGCGATGCAGGGCCGGTGATGCCCTGTCTCAATGTCTGTGGCCGAGATCGTGCAAACTTCGGCGATAACCTCAGGTTCGACATCTTCGATGACGGCCAGTGGCTGCGGTGCGGCGAGACGGGCACCGATGACTGCCGACGCGTCCCTCCATAGTTCGATCCGGACTAGGCCAGCGATTTCTTCAAATTGCAAAGTGTTGCCCTGGATCGGTCGACCATGGCACTCGCCGCGTTGCCCCAGCACAAAGGCCGTGCCGACATTGGGGTGACCGGCAAATGGCAGTTCCGCACGCGGCGTGAATATCCGCACCTTCGCGGTATTCTCAGGTTTCTCTGGGGGTAGCACGAACGTCGTTTCAGCCAGGTTGAACTCAGCTGCGATCGCCTGCATTTGTGACGTGGACAGTCCGGTCCCGTTGGATACAACGGCAAGGGGGTTGCCGCCGAACTGCCGATCAGTAAACACATCGGTGGTAACGAATTCGACCTGCATGTCGCTGCCTCGATATATTAACCTCCATGCAGACCGGAGTGCCGCACTAATTAACTGACTAGCTCCCTGCACGACAAATTGACATGTCCGCTTTGGCTCAAAAGCAGACATGTGCGGTGCATCAACCCATGTCCGCTTTACCCCCAATTGCGACATTGATTGCGCACTTCGCTGATCTGCACCACCTTCAAACCGAACCGGCGCAGCAAAAATTTCAGCGCGGCGGGCAGGGCGCGGATGCCGTCCACGCCCGGCAATGGCCGCAGCGTCAAAACGTAGGCCTCACGTCTGCTCGTGCTGGTCCTGTTCGCTGGCACGATCGGCCTCGCGCGTGAGCGTGCGGGCTGTGTTGTAGAGCACATGCGCGGTGCGGCGCGCGCCGAGCTGCTCCTTCAGCTGGTGCACGGCATGCGCCAATGAGACTCGGCACCGGCGGCCAGGAAACCGACGCGCTTCAAACCTTCGGCGACTTCGACTTCGGGTAATTCAAGTTCGTAAACCCGAATGCCAGTCTTGCGCCGTTTGCGATATTCGCGCGACCAGTGCGCTTGCGCCGTTGCCTGTGCCGTCATGCCCGACCTTAGCGGATCACAAAATCCCGTGGCGCTATTAATGACGGGGCACAAAATGTGGCCACCGTTGGTGCGCGCCTTGGCCCGGCGCCGCAGAACGTAAAGGCTTGCACGCAGCCAGCGGTCACCTTGGTCAGCCTTTACTTTTGCCATTTATATTTAAATCGTTTCGACCTCTTCGCCTGCGCTGCAGCCGCCTCCAGTGCATGAAAGCGTTCAACCTCACCCGGTCTAGTCCTTGGCCATTCCCATCGTGGGTCCACATATGCAAATTCCCAGAAAAACAAGCCGAGCATTGCAGCTAGCCGTTTATTCTGTGCCCACCATCGCTCCCAATGACTGCATGATTCCTCACCCGAACAGCCGCACCGACCGCACTCCCGTTCCAACTCGCGCATGCGGGCATAAATCACCAGTGCTTCGTCGGTGATGACCAATTCATCCGGTGGAAGCTGCCGGGTTGCCGTCACGTTGGATAGACGCCCACGCATGCCCATGATGGGTTAGTCCTAGGCTATAAGTCACAATGGCGCGGGAAAGACTGCCCGCCGCTGTGAGCCCTGACCGAGCTCAAACAAATCGAATACGCCCCGGGGTTTAGACAGCCTTCCTTTTGTTTTTGTCGATGTAAATCGGAGTGGTCCTGTATGGTTTTCCATTGATGTCGCATCCACGTTGATACGCTAATACGTTGGACCCTTCTTGAACGTTGTCGTGACATTGTTTGCAAATGGAAATTAGTGGTGTGTGAAAGAACAGATACTCATCGCCATGATGATCGATGGTGTGGTGTGCTACCGTTGCTGCTTTCACAACACCATCAGCAAGACATGCGGCACAAAGCGGATCCTTCCGCAGCTGATGCAATCGCCGCTTGCGCCACCGCGCCGTGTGGTACAACCAGTCGTATCCACCTTCATACTTGCCCAGTCGCTTGCCGTCAGACCATGAACGCCGCATGTCAGCTCTCCGACATGGCGTCAACGTTCAGTAAAATCTCGCAGTCGCAATGGCCACCGTTAGCCATGAAGAATTCCAGACTGGCCTCGACGTCGATGCCGCCCATATCTTGCATGATCTCTTTCGCATAGCGATGGACACCGGGCCCGCTATCGCCAAGACATACGGACTTGTCACCGCCATCAGGGTACAGGGCTAGGAACAACATATTAGTAAACACGTCCCATCGGGGACTGTCCGGTTTCAAAACTTCAACCATGGAGTCCTCCATCTTGTTGCCCGGCGTCCGGCCGGCGCGATGCCCCCGTCACCTGCGATCTTGCGATTTAAGTTGCCGGATTTTTTCGAGGCAGATGACGTTGTCAGCACGAAACCAGCGATAGCCTCCTTCCCATTTCGCCCGCGGCATGTACTTCACGCGATCCTCGACGGGGAGCGTCACCAAGCGGGCAAACTCGTGTCGGGCCTCATACTCGGCCAGGGCTTCGGTTACCCGTTTTTCGATCGCTGCCATCGGTTCCCGACATACGCTAAGGATTAAGAAAGAAGCTAAGACTAAGTAAGTATAAGAACTATAAGACTTACCCCCGTATGGTGCATGGACGCGACAGATCACGA
>DAISKM010000509.1:0-3181 GCA_036820945.1 Pseudolabrys sp. | reverse complement strand
GATCCGGGCCTCGTCGTAACGGCCCTCGACAAAGTGAATTTTGGCAAGTGGCATGACATGGGCTCCTTTGTTCTCTTGCGCGTTTTAGTGCAAGGCCTCGATCGCCAGTGCTATGCCCTGACCGCCACCGATGCAAAGCATGACAAGACCGCGGGTCAAGCCGTCGCGCCGCATCGAGTGGATCAGCTTAGTCGTCAGCACTGCACCGGTCGCGCCGATCGGATGGCCATGGGCCACCGCGCCGCCTTCGACGTTGACGACCTCTTCAGGGAGCCCAAGCTCGCGAGCAACAACGATGGCGACGGCTGCGAAGGCTTCATTGATCTCAGCGCGCTCAACGGAGCGAATGTCCCAGCCGGCGCGCTGCAGGGCCTGCTTGACCGCGGGCACGGGTCCCAATCCGAACATGCCCGGTTCGACCGCAGCGATGCCGTAGGAGACCAGGCGTGCTGTTGGAGCGAGACCACGCTTGTCGGCCCACGCGTGGTCGGCGAGCACCATGGCCGCAGCGGCGTCGTTCAGTCCAGGCGCATTGCCGGCGGTGATTGTGCCGTTCGGTCGGAAGGCCGGCTTGAGCCGCGCCAGTGTTTCGATCGTCGTGTCGGGCCGGTTGTGTTCATCCTTGTCGAACTGGGTTGGTCCTTTTTTTCCGGGCACTTCCACGGGTACGATCTGCGATTTGAAATGACCATCGGCCTGCGCCGCGGCGAACTGCTGCTGCGATCGCAATGCCCAGCGGTCCTGCGCCTCGCGGGTGACCTGGTATTTCTCGACCAAATCCTCGGTATGCCAGCCCGAGTGCGCGTCCGAGAAAGCGTCGTTCAATCCGTCGCGCAACACACTGTCATAGAGCACGCCATCGCCCATGCGGTGGCCCCAACGACCTCGCGGAATGAGATACGGCGCCTGGTCCATGTTCTCCATGCCCCCCGCCACCGCGACATTGATATTGCCGAGGGAGATCTCTTGGGCAGCGGAGACGATGGCCTGCGCTCCCGAGCCGCAGACCCGATTGACGGTGAGTGCTGGGGTGGCGACCGGAAGCCCGGCGTGGACGGCAGCTTGGCGGGCGGGATTCATCTTGGTGCCAGCCTGGACGACGTTGCCCATGACGACCGTTTCCACATCATCGGGGCGAATGTTCGCGCGCGTGACCGCAGCGCCGATCGCTACCGAACCGAGGGTGGGAGCCGGAACGTCCTTGAGTGAGCCTCCAAAGGTGCCGATCGCCGTCCGGACCGGCTCCGCGAAAACAACATAACGCTGCGATGTCATGGCAAACCTCCTGAGAGTAAGATCAATTCCCGCCTCTGTATGCCTCCGACCGGCTCCGCCGCCGCGGACGAGTGCACGGACATTGGGTCAATTCGGCGCGATGACGCCCGTCGCATGCAGCCCTTCGGTCTCGACGCTGCCGGGTGCGATCGAGTCACGCGGATATTGCGCGGGGCGAGCCCGGCGGCAAGCGCGCCTGTCACTGTATCCAGCGCGCCCTTCCTCGCTCTATCTTTTATGAAGCCAAAGTAGGACACGCGCACGTATGACAGTAGGAATAGCGTAAAGGGGATCAACAGGAGGACGCCAAATCCACGGAGCAATTCTTGACGCTGAACGTCGATTGAGATCAACGTGCCGAAGAGCCAATCGATGAACCGATCCGACATGAGTTCGCTCCTTTAAGCGCCAAATTGATCCAAACCGCGGAGCTCCTAGTTGTCGCCGCCGCTCAGGTCGTCATAGCCGTGTCGACTGCTGTAAAAGACGAGTGCCATCAGGCCCCCGCCGACCACAAGCGAGATCACCACGCCGCCTGCAAGGGCCACATAGCCGTAGGTCGGAACTGGATCGCCGCCGAGGTGAGTCCAGGCGTACGCCGCAAACCACACCGACAGTGCCAAAAGCGCGAACAGCGCTATGACAAGGATCGCGACAGGAATGAAATCGTGTGTGATCGCGCTCGCATTGCCGACGGGGACGGCTGCGAAAGCAGAGAGCCCGCCGTTGTTCTGCTGAGCATTGTCCAAAACAAGCCGGCCAGAGACATCGTGGGTCGGCTGCACGTTGCCGGTCCCCCAGGCACCTGAGAAGGATTGCGCTGAGGCTGCTCCGGCAGTCGAAGCGACAGTCGCAGCGGCAATCAAAATCTTGGAGATGCGGTTCATCATTGGCCTCCTGTTGTTCAAGCAACGAAGTGTTGCCCTTACGTTCAACATGCGCTCAGGAGGCCCGCGCGATAATCCGCAAAGATTCGAAAGGATCTTTCAATTATTCAGAACGATGCGGAAATCTGCCTAAATAGCGCACATTTCTCGCTTTCTGGGCAGGCCGGCCGTGCCCGAAGCCTGAAATTCAGAGGTTTATGACCTCACGGAACGCCGAGAAAACCACGCCCGGATCATCTAAGACAGCGTCACTTTCCGTTTTATTGGTCCTTCGGGCAATTTCGTCCCGTGTGGCTCCGGCTTACAGTCTCAATCCTTCGCTGTGATCGCTGCAATCTTCCGTCGCCATCAAGTGGCGGATTCGGAGCGAACATGGACGCATCATCGTCGGCGGTGCCGAAGAATCTTCATCGCGCTAATGCGCGGTTCGAACAGACCGTGCTGCTGCTGCAGGGTGGCGGTGCGCTCGGCTCCTATCAGGCCGGCGTCTACCAGGCCCTGGCCGAGGCGAACCTGTACCCAGACTGGGTCGCCGGTATCTAAAAATGCAAAAGCTGGGCGAAGAGGTTTCGCCCGGCTTTTTCGCATCTGGCGCATCGCAGTCGTCGTATGAGTCATGCCGCTCAGTCTTATTTACGATGGATCTTACGGGGACTGGAGGCAAACGCCGAAAGTCCGCGATCCTGAGAGGCAGTCAGATTCGGTGAAACGGCGTCCCGAACAAGACGGCCACCGGCGTCATAGTGGGTTTCCTCGACGTTGCCGGTTCCCCAGCTCGAACTAAAGGCTTGCGCAGAGGCCGGAGAGGTCAAGTTCGAGGCCGCGACGGCAGTAGCAATCACGATTGCTGAGATACGGATCATGCGGTTCATGGTGGATTCTCCTATTTCTTGGGACAGCGTTTGCTGTCTGACACCCTGGAAATAGGGCAAACGGGCCGCTGCGATAATCCGTGGAGATCCGAAAAGACCTTTTGCTTTCGCAGAAAGATCGCCTCGACTGTCTGATTTCACGAAAGG
>DAISKM010000508.1:0-3181 GCA_036820945.1 Pseudolabrys sp. | reverse complement strand
ACGGCGACAGTCGATGCCCATTTCGTCGGCCAGATTGGGTCAAGCGCTCTGGCGGGCATTTCGCTCGTTTTCCCGCTCATCATGCTGATGCAGCAGATGGCTAATTCCAGCATGGGCGGAGCGATCGCATCAGCCATCGCGCGGGCCATCGGCGCGGGGCGCCATGCGGATGCCTCCGCACTCGTCATTCATGGAATGGTCATCGCCGTTGGCATGGCCGCACTTTTCACGTTGGTTCTGCTGATCGGCGGTCGGGCGATCTATACATTGATGGGCGGTACTGATGACACCCTGGCCTCTGCTCTTGAATACTCGAACGCAATCTTTGCCGGTGCGCTGGCGTACTGGGTGCTCAGTACTTTGACAAGCGTAGTGCGTGGCGCCGGCCAGGCAGCAGTGTTGGCAGTCGTCTACCTTGCGGCCGAGGCCCTGCACATCGCTCTCGTGCCGACACTTATGTTCGGCATTGGGCCATTGCCGCCGTTGGGCATTACCGGTGCTGGTGTCGCCACAGTTGCATCGTTTACGGCGTCAAGCGTGGTCCTTGCCTGGTACATCACCTCGGGACGGACCCCCATCAGACTATCTCTCCGCGGCCTCAGAACGGATGATCCGGCGCTGGTCCTTCTCGGAAAAATCGTCAATGCGGCCGACACGGATAACACGCTCTATCGGCAGCCGGAAGGCCCTGGGCTCGAAGCCATCGCTGAAGGCTTTCGGCATCTTGGCTACAAAAACGATCACGAGGTGAATGCGGCGGAGTGGATCGTCTACGACGCGCTCTATGCTTACTGCAAAAAGATGGTGCAGGATGGAAAACCAGACGGTGATTTCAAGTAGTTGACGTCCGCGGCAATCGGATAGTTGCCCGTCGTTCTTGTGACGTTGAAGGAAACGAATGTCGTTCGACAAGGCCCGCTCGACGCGCATTGACATCGCGTTGCTCTACATTGCTCGCGGCGTGCGGGGACTTGGCGACGGTTTTGCCATCATTCTTCTGCCGGCATACCTGTCCGCGATCGGTTTCAGTTCGGGTCAAATCGGGCTCATTGTCAGCGCATCGTTGCTTGGGACGGCGTTGCTGACTTTGGCCGTGGGCTTCATCGCGCCACGGCACGATCTGCGCAATTTCCTGCTCGGCGGCGCGGTATTGATGGCGTGCACCGGGGTTGCATTCCCCAGTGTTGATCTCTTCGCCATCATTGCAATCGTCGCATTTGTCGGGACCATAAACCCGTCGACGGGTGACCTGGGCGTGTTGGTCCCGCTTGAGCACGCCATGTTGGCGCAGGGCGTGCCCGATCAAGAGCGAACACGCACTTTCGCGCGTTATAGCCTGATCGGCGCCCTTTCGATGGCCGCCGGGTCATTGGTCGCGGCTTTCCCTGATTTCATGACCTCCGCCGCAGGTTTCGACAAAGTGACCGCCTTCAGGATTATGTTCTATGTCTATGCCGCGCTCGGGCTTCTCTGCGCGGCGCTCTATTGGCGCCTGCCGCATGCGCGAATGGACGAAAGGCGCCCAAGTGCGCCCCTCGGACCCTCGCGAAGGGTCGTTTACAAACTGGCCGCTTTATTCAGCCTGGATGCGTTCGCCGGCGGCTTCGTGGTGCAATCGCTGCTTGCCCTGTGGCTATTCGAGCGTTTTGACATGTCGCTCACAGCTGCAAGCGTGTTCTTCTTCTGGACCAGCGTGCTCAGTGCATTTTCATATCCGGTCGCGGCCTGGCTTTCCCAGCGTTTCGGCCTCGTCAACACGATGGTTTTTACGCATATCCCTTCCAGCCTATTTCTTATATTGGCGGCATGTTCGCCGAATTTGCCGCTCGCCCTGGCACTGCTGCTCCTGCGCGCGGCACTCTCGCAAATGGACGTGCCCACTCGCACGTCTTACGTCATGGCCGTGGTCACGCCGGCCGAGCGCACTGCCGCCGCAAGCGTGACCGCGGTTCCTCGCAGTCTCGCTTCTTCTCTGAGTCCAGCCTTGGCGGGCGAGATGTTGGCAACATCGTTTTCAGGTTTGCCGCTGTTGGTCTGCGGAGTCTTGAAGATCGCCTATGACATGGGTCTGTTGTTTTCGTTCCGACACGTGAAGCCACCGGAGGAAAAGACGCATGAGGCTATCCCGGCGAAATAGCGTTATTCCTTCGTGAGCGTTTTAATCGTCATGTCCTCGCCCACTCTTTCCCCAGTGAAAGAAACCTTGTCTCCCCGCTTTACGGCATTGAAGATGAGGCCATCTTGAACCTTGAAAATGGTTGGAGTTGTTGAATCACTCGAGCCCACCGTACCGCTTAACTTGATGCTTGTATTCCAGTTGCCTCGTCAACAGTAGCAACTTCGCCTCTCAGATTTTCCTGGTTACTGACGTTGCACTCTGTCCTACGGTTGCCGCCTGCCGCCGTTGGGCATTACCGGTGCTGGTGTCGCCACAGTTGCATCGTTTACGGCGTCAAGCGTGGTCCTTGCCTGGTACATCACCTCGGGACGGACCCCCATCAGACTATCTCTCCGCGGCCTCAGATTCGACGGGCGGCTATTTGTGGAAATCCTGCGCGTCGGCGCTCCCATGTCGTTGCAACCTATCCTTAACAATCTAGCGCTCGCCACACTCACTGGCTTTGTTGCAGCGTTGGGCGCAGCGCAACTTGCCGGATTCGGCGCCGCTGTACGGCTTGAGTACTTGCTCTATCCGTTAGCATTCGGTCTGGGTGCTGGCGTGATTGCGATGGTCGGAACGAATATCGGAGCTGGCAAGCTCAAGCGCGCCGAACGAATCGCATGGACGGCAGCAGCCCTTGCAGCAAGCGTCACTGGATGTATCGGAGTATTCGGTGCGACTTCACCGGCCACGTGGATCAGCTTGTTCACTAGTGACGCAGAAGTGCATCGGCTTGGCGCTGGCTATCTTGTCATTAGCTCCCTTGCGTATCCATTCCTCGGCCTGGGACTCACGTTGGCGTCGGCGTTTCAAGCAGCAGGCCGACCTGTGTGGCCAGTCTTAGCCATTACAAGCCGCGCGCTCGTGGTTGCCGGCGGTGGTTGGATCGCTGTCCATCTCACTTGGGCTGGTCTCGCGGGCTTTGCCGTGGTCGCCGCGTCCGGCCTCATTATCTATGGTGGCAGTCTGATGATCGCGTTCCGCGTTGGCCTCTGGAAAACTCCGGTGTCCAGCAGATAA